>JBAXGD010000044.1:0-1698 GCA_037139575.1 bacterium | reverse complement strand
ACCTCAGCATTAGCCATATATTTTCCACCATATCTTGAGTTTACATATTCCAGATAATGTTTACCCGTTAAATCATTATCTAAAACCATATCACTTGAAAGATAGCCAAATAATGAATGGCTTTTTTTAATTTTCTGGTTAGAGATGCCAAATATTTCTACGAAGCCTTTATCGGCTCTAAAAATATCTAGTATCACTCTAATGGTTGTAGTTTTACCTGCGCCATTAGGTCCTAGAAATCCAAAGATTTCACCCTGTCTAATATCTAAGTCTATACCCTTAAGAACATTGTTCTTTCCAAATGACTTGTATACATCGGTAATTTTTATTGCGCTTACGTCTTGAGACATATAAATAGCCTAGCACATAAGTACTAGGCTATAAATGTTATTAACAGTTTATAAAACTAATTAATATCTTCGGTCACGGCCTGAGCTGTAACCACCGCCGTTGCCGCCACCGTT
Source organism: bacterium (assembly GCA_037139575.1). Classification (GTDB taxonomy): domain Bacteria; phylum Patescibacteriota; class Saccharimonadia; order Saccharimonadales; family UBA4665; genus CAIYEO01. Next base: position 1,234 of record JBAXGD010000044.1, on the reverse strand, counting down.
ACCACCACGGTAAGAATCACGTGGCTTGTCTTCACGAGGTCGAGCTTCACTTACGTTAATAGCCCTTCCTGCAAGATCTTTACCATTTAATTCTTTAATAGCTGTAGCAGCTTCGTCGTCGTTTGACATTTCAACGAAACCAAAACCTTTAGACTGACCACTTGCTCGGTCCATGATGACGTTTGCAGAAACTACAGAACCTGCAGCTTCGAAGAATTCCTTCAACGAGTCATCGTTTACTGAATAAGCTAAAGAGCCTATAAAGAGTTTATTTGCCATTAATTTCTCCTTCTTATAGCGCGAGAGGGAAACTGGCAAACAGTTAGCTGCTTCTCGAAACACTTGCTTTTATTAATTCTAGAACCTAACCTTTTATTGTTTAAGCAGCTTTATCTAGTAAGCAAACTATAACATAAAAAGATTAAAACACGAAATTAATTAACGACTACACGAATCTGGTCACAGTGAAGATAAATATAGTGCCTAGAACTGTTAATCCTATAATAGTCTTCGTGCTTCCATCTTCGTGGGCCTGTGGCAAAATATCACTTGCTCCAATGTACAGAAGGAACCCGCAGAAAAATCCTAGATATATGACTAGATTGGTTGTAGATAAATGAAAAAAACGAGTTGATAGCACACCAACTACAGGCGCAACTGCATCAAGGATCAAAAACTTTAGAGCCTTATTATCTTTGTTTTTATTAACCAACATTAGATTAACTGTATTTAGACCATCGGCGAAATCGTGACCAATTACCGCAATTGCAACGGCAATTCCAACAGTAGTATTAACCTGAAATCCTAAACCTATGCCAACACCATCGAGGAATGAGTGTCCAGATAAAGCTAGGGCAGATAATACTCCGACTTGGGGATGGTGATGAGATCCATACTGCTTTTCTTCTCCGTGGTGCATAAGAAGGAACTTCTCAGTTATATGAAAGACCAAAAAGCCAACAACTAAAGCCACCATAGGCACAGTAGAGCTGATATTATTTTCATTAACTAATCTAAATATTTCTGGTAGTAAATCGAAAGCTACAACACCTATAATTACACCTGCAGTAAAGCCCATTATTTTCTTTATCCACTTTTTATTTTTAAGAGCAAAAATACCTCCTGCCAGAGTTGAGATAAATGTTGCTATGGATAAAATAATTGGTGTCATAATTAAGCTCTATTGTATGTTAAATAATCATAAATCAAAATACCGGCATTGATATGCCGGTAA
>JBAXGD010000043.1:0-1838 GCA_037139575.1 bacterium | reverse complement strand
TGGCTGGGAATGAGGGATTCGAACCCCCGATCACGGGACCAGAACCCGTTGCCTTACCACTTGGCCAATTCCCATTAACAGATGGTATTATACCTAAATTTAATTATTTATCATACATTTTATTTATGTTATAATGGTAATACTTTAATAATTTAAAAATATATAGAGTGTAGGGAGAGTTCTAGCTCATCGATCTACCGGCAACCTGCTTTAATAAAGTGTTGGTGCTCCATCTAGCCCGTCCATGAAGACGGGGAAGATATTTGCAAATGCAGACTCCTTTCTCGTCTAATTCGGACAGAAAGGTTTTTTTATGTCAAAAAAGGTAAAATATTTTGCAAGCGAGTCAGTTTGTTCGGGGCATCCAGATAAGGTTTGTGATCAAATAAGTGATTCGATTCTTGATGCGGTACTAGCTAAAGACCCAAACGGTCGAGTAGCCGTTGAGGCTCTTGTTGCCAATGATCATATAGTTCTCGCAGGAGAGGTGTCATCATCCGCAAAAGTGGATTTTGAAAAGATTGCCAGACAAACAATCAAAGAACTTGGGTATATTCACCCTGAATGGGGCTTTAGCTATGAATCTCCAATCGAAAACTATATACACACTCAGTCAATCGAGATTGCGGTAGGAGTAGATAATGACGGTGCGGGAGATCAAGGCATGATGTTTGGATTCGCAGTTAATGAATCTGAAGAATTTATGCCACTTCCAATCACGATTGCGCATGAGTTAACGGCCCTAATTGACGAATCTCGCGAGAATAACAGCATAAAATATTTAAGACCAGATGGGAAAGCCCAGGTGGTTGTTAAATATGATGAGAATGATAACCCAATAGGAATTGAGCACGTAACTATAGCCGTTCCTCATGATGAGAATATAAAACTTAATCAAGTTAGAGAAGATATTACCGATAAGGTCATAAATCCGATACTGGATAAATATGGCTATACGATATCTAGCGATAAAATTGTTATAAATGGTACTGGTGTCTGGAATACTCCTGGACCAAGCTCAGATTGTGGCCTCACTGGAAGAAAGATTGTTGTTGATGGATATGGAGGGTATTCAAGAGTCGGTGGCGGGGCATTCTCTGGTAAAGATCCAAGTAAGGTGGATAGATCTGGTGCCTATGCTGCCAGATATATTGCTAAGAATATAGTAGCTAACAAACTTGCCGATAGAGTGGAAGTGAGCCTTGCTTACTACATTGGCGCAAAGTATCCGGTGCTATCTGAAATCAATACTTTTGGAACTGAGAAGATAGATATTGAAAAGCTTAATAAGATTGCCGCTCAACTGCTATCCCCATCGGTCAAAAATATTGTTGACAGTCTCAATTTGAAAAGACCTATATATAAGCAGACTGCTAGAAACGGTCATTTCGGTAAGAAAGATTTTCCATGGGAAAAAGTGTCAAAAATATTGACAAAAAATGACTAAAGCATAAGCTATAAGTAGGAAGTGTGAGGCTTCCCCAAAAAAAATAAGACTCGGGCAGAAAGCTCGGGTCTTTTTTAGTTAACTGGTATAATTAGCTTATGAATATAGTGGTTATTGTTCTCGGAGGGTTTTGTATATTTCTAACCCTGTATATAATTTTCAAACTCAAGAACCAAAATGATGGTGGTTCAAGCTTGATGCTTAAACAAGATTTAAACGTTTTAAGTGATAACGTAACTAAGCTCAGAGAGGGTTTAGAGCATCAGCTTGCTGAGAGATTCGATAAGAACCATGCACTGATGAGTAGTTCAATTCAAAAACAATTTTCTGAAAGCTCAAAACTAATTGCAGACGTTACTGAAAGATTAACCCGACTCGATGAAACTAATAA
>JBAXGD010000042.1:0-2000 GCA_037139575.1 bacterium | reverse complement strand
TCAGCTTTCTTTACAAACTTCATTAAACGTAATTTATGGTGCTCAATCCAATTAGGCGCATTATCCATTGCCCATCGTACCTTATCCAAGGCATCTAGAAGCTGTAGTACCTGAATTTCTTCTTTAATAGCTTCGTAGTCTTGTCTTATAGTTCCGTAACCACTTAATAGTGAGGCGTATTTTTCATCTTCCTCGTCAAGACTTTCTTCTATAATTACAGCTAAATCATGATGAGGGACAATATGTGCCTGGGCTGACCCCCAGTCTATGATATTGGGTGCACCATCATTAGGAATAATAATGTTGGCTAAAGAATAATCACCATGATTAAGTCCAAACTCAAAGTCTTTATTCAGCAAATCTTTAAATAAGGAAATTAGTTTATTTGCTTGAGTGCTAGTTAACAGTTCTTTTTCAATTAATATGCCACTTTCTAATGCGCGAATATTGTCTTCAACGTATGTGTACCATCGAGCCTTATTACCGTTAGTTATATCACTTAAATTGTCTCCGAAACCACTTACTGGAATGCTATGTATTTGATGTAATATTTTACCTAAAACATACCAAGTATCACTATTATCCTTAATTGCTTGACCATTTTCGCCTGAAATAAATTCTATGAGTGAATAAGAGTATTCTTCATCATGACCAACATGTAAAATATTAGGCGTAGCTATACTATTTGCCCGTGACTTTTTTATGCACCATTCTTCTTTTTTAAAACGTTCGAATTCCGCATAATCGTTTACTCGAAGAACTGCTTTATTTACGTGAGTTATTATTTCATATACCTGATTAACTTCGCCTTTGCCTTGTATAAGACGTATGTCAGTCATGGGTGCGCCAAGATAATCTTCAGCTAATGCTGATGCAATTTGACTGATATGTTCTTGGCTAATAGACATTCTTTAATGATAGCAATAAATAACGTCTCAATATAGAGCTGTATATCCTTATAGAAGGTCTAGCTCTTCAGCCTCAATGCCTAAACTTTTGAACTTCTTAACTTCATTAGCTAGATAAGTAGGTCGCTTCTCATTACCATAAATATCTGCAGCGTTCATTATGATAGCAACTTTCTTGTCAGGTCCAATCATCTCAACAAGATGTTCGGGGTTGTTGCCTAAAAAGTATGATGAAAGATATAACTTCATAAAAGAACTATAACAAAAACAGAGGCAAATTACCTCTGTTTAAACATAAGCCGTGCCGAAGGGCCACCGCAGACGCTATCGCAACTGAATTCAAACTAAGCAAGTATATTTTTGACGGTAGCTTGTGCTAGAACGTTCATAGTATCAAAAATATGAATCTTGTCACTTGACGGCAATAATAACTGTAAGTCCGTACAAGCTAAAGCAACACCATCTACATCTTTTTTAACTAAATCTTCTACTACTTCAAGAACCAATTCTCGGTCGCTATTTAAATGTTGGCCTTCAACTAATCTTTGAATAATTTTGTCCATCTTAGCCTTCTGTAGGTCATCAGGAGTAACGAAATCTATTTTGCTTTCATTCAATTTTTTTTCGTAAACATTATTGGCAATTGTGGCTGATGTAGAAATGAGTCCAACATTCTTCATATCTTTTTCCTTTAAGTATTTGATAGTTTCTTCAACGATGCTTAATACAGGTATGTTAACGGCATTTCTAATTTCATCTATAAAAACGTGAAGAGAGTTGCAGGGCATTACGATAAAATCAACATTACTTTTTTCTAATCTTTGAGCTTCGTTAACTAGAAAAGGTATGTAGCGTTCTTTGCCTTTATTGAATGCTATTAAGTCACGCTCAATCTCGAATAATAGCGGGACACTAGCAATAACAATAGATGGTCTCTGAGTAGTATTCTGCTTCTGGCATTGAAAAATAACCTTCAAGTAGAACTCGGAAGTAGTCTCTGGGCCTAGGCCACCAATAATTCCAACGGATTTCATTAGTCCAGTATAACAAAAAACAGAGACATTTTATCTCTGTTTTAGAATAAGTCTATTG
>JBAXGD010000041.1:0-2278 GCA_037139575.1 bacterium | reverse complement strand
GACATTATTCTTCTAGATGTAATGATGCCGATAATGAATGGTGATGAAATGCTTGCAAAATTAAGAAACGAACCTTGGGGCAAAGACACAAAGGTAATAATCCTCACTAATATTGGTGAGCAAGAATTGCCAAAAAGCTTAAGCTCTCTAGATGTTTTGGACATAATGATGAAAGCCGAATTGACTCCTAGGCAAGTTGCCGAAACAGTGAAAAAAGCGCTTGACAACATCAGTGGTAAATTATTATCTAATCAAATACGCGAAAATTCACAACAGGCCTAATGAAAATAGCGATAATCGGTTATGGACTTCAGGGTGTATCTTCATATAAGTATTGGCGAGAAGGTAATGATATCACCATTTGTGATCAAAATAATATTGAAAATGCCCCTAAAGACGCAAGTCTACAAATTGGCGATGACTATTTGGAGAATTTAGATCAGTTTGATCTCATAGTTAGGTCACCTAGTGTTCACCCTCGGGATATTATTAATGCTAACGGACAAGACATTACAAAAAAAATAACAACCAATACTAATGAGTTCTTTAAAGTTTGCCCTACTAAAAATATTATTGGCGTAACCGGCACAAAAGGAAAAGGCACGACCAGCACACTCATAACTAGGATTTTGGAAGCCGACGGTAAAACCGTGCATCTTGGCGGCAATATTGGCACCCCTCCACTGGAAATGCTCGAAAATGGAATAAGTGGGAACGACTGGGTGGTTCTAGAATTAGCTAATTTTCAACTAATAGATTTAAAATATTCGCCACATATCGCAGTCTGTCTGATGGTTGTGCCAGAACATTTAGACTGGCATGAATCTATGGATGAGTATACCGAAGCCAAGCAGCAATTATTCAATCATCAAACTGAAAACGATATATCTATCTATTATTCTGAGAATGAAATATCCGAAAAAATCGCCAGCAAATCAATAGGTATGAAAATTACTTATTTCAAAGACCCAGGTGCGCACATTGAGCAAGACAACATAGTGATAGAAGAAAATATTGTATGTGGCATTAAGGACGTGAAGTTACTTGGAAAACATAACCTGCAAAACATTTGTGCCGCCGTAACTGCAGTATGGCCAATTACCAAAAATATTAATGCTATAAGCTCTGCGCTTCAAAAATTTACTGGTCTAGAGCACAGACTCGAATTAATTAAGGAATCTAATGGCACCAAATATTATGATGACTCTTTTGCAACAACTCCTGAGGCAGCAATTGTTGCAATTCAGGCATTCAAAGAGCCAAAAATATTAATTGTTGGCGGATCAGACAAGGGTGCAGAATTTAACAATCTCGCCCATGAAGTTTCTAAAAATAACGTAAAACATGTTGTTTTAATAGGATTTACAGCGGATAAGATCAGGAAATCATTAGATACAGTTGGCTATTCAGACTATTCTGATGGAGGTGACACTATTGGGGAAATAGTGAATGAGGCTTCAAAGTATGCTTCACCTGGAGATGTAGTTCTCCTCTCTACAGGATGCGCAAGCTTTGGCTTATTTAAAGACTATAAAGATAGGGGTGATCAGTTTAAGAAAGCTGTGCTAGAACTCGCTTAAGTTGTTCTATGACGGGTTTCTCTGGCTGGATCACCTTTGCACGAACGCCTGCAACAGAAACAATTTCATCTTCAATCCAATGATAGTGAGTACATCCAAGTACTATTACGTCTGCACCTTCTTCGCATACTGAATTAGTAAGATTACGAATTTCGTCATGATCAATCTCATTATTTTCGATCATAAGTGACCAATTAGAACAATCTGGTTCAATGACTTTTATATTTTTTGCATAATTATTTTTTAGCCACTCATATCTTTTACTTGCAAGAGTCGCTGGAGTAGCACAAACGGCGATTATTTTAGATTCCGTTAACTCTGCAGCTGGCTTAATCATAGGCTCCATAGCTATCAAGGGGACTTGAATAATCCTACGAAGATCCTCGATAATATTAGTAGAAATGGTGTTACAGGCGATAACGATAACCTTACACCCTTCATCAACCATTTGCTTAAGGATGGGGGTAGATAACTTCAATAATTGTTCAGGAGTTTTGCTTCCATAGGGCAAGTTATTGGAGTCATTTCTAAAAATAACTCCAAGCTCTGGAAGTTCTGCTTTAATAGCATTCACTACCGATAATCCGCCTATTCCTGAGTCAAATACGCCTATTACCATTTCAAATACTCATTCTGACAGCTTTAAGAACATTTTCAAATAGTGCACAAACTGTTAATGGGCCAACTCCACCCTTCTT
>JBAXGD010000040.1:0-2473 GCA_037139575.1 bacterium | reverse complement strand
AAATTTCTAGAATATCCAGATCCGTCTGAGTATCTATAAACTTGAATTGATTTTCTACCGTTTTGTTTTGGCATTTTTTTATCTTTTAATTACTAAATATATTGTACAGCAAAAAAGATTAACTAATCTTTAGTTTTGGACCATAGCTTTGAAGGCCACCAAATAAACTTCCCGAGTTCATAATTTAGGGCAGGAACAAGGAAAGTACGAACAATTAGAGTATCAAGGATAACTCCGAAAGCTACAATGAAAGCGATTTGAGCGAGAAATAAAATTGGTATCACAATTAATGAAGCGAAGGTAGCAGCCAGTACTATTCCGGCAGATGTAATAACGCCACCTGTTAGACTTAATCCTAGTAGTATTCCGGGCCTTGTCTTTAGCTTGAGCGTTTCTTCTCTGACTCTGGACATCAGGAATATATTATAATCAACGCCGAGAGCAACTAGGAATATGAAACCAAATAGAGGAACTGAAGGATCCGAGCCTGGGAAATGGAATAAATGGTTAAAGACAAGCGCTGAAACTCCAAGTGAGGCTGAGAAGCTTAAGATTACTGAGAAGATCAGGATTAAGGGAGCTATAATGGCTCTAAGAAGCAATATCAAAATCAGAAGTATAACGGCTAGGACTATAGGAATAATCTTCTTTAGGTCTGCCCTTGCTGTATTGTTAGTGTCAAGTGTTACCGCAGTAATTCCCCCAACAACTGCTTGAGGTTCAATATTCCTAAGTAAAGCTCTCAAATTGACCACGGTTTGAGTTCCCTGACTAGAATCAGCAACTGCAGATAAAGTAGCGATGATTAAAACTTTTCCATCAACAACTTTAGGAAGTATTGTTCCTGGCTCTGAATAGATAACTGCATTACTAATTCCAGCTGTTTGCTTGATTGAGTTAAGTACAGTAAGTGAAGTATTCACTGGTGTAATTATTTCTGCTGGCGAACCAGTGCCTGCAGGAAAATGAGCAGCGGCTATTGATTGTCCCTCTACTGCATTAGATTTGCCTAAAATAGATGATGATTGAGATATGCCGCTAGCTTTAAGTTGAAGCAAGCCAGAAGAAAGGCCTATAAGAATAACTATAAGACCAATCCAAATAATTCTAAACCGTTTCTCAATAAATTTAGGAATAGTAGTCCAGAGACCCTTATTGTATTCGAGCACTGGGTTATGAGAGTCCACCTCTCCAGTAAATTTAGGTGAAAAAGGCCAGAAAGAAACTCTACCAAAAATCACCAAAAAGGCCGGCAACAGTGTCATAGCAGACAAAAAAGAAAAAGCTATGCCAATTGCTGCAACTGGACCAAGACTTTTATTAGCATTGGAATCTGAAAACAGTAAACAAAGTAAGGCCAATATAACAGTTGAGGCTGAAGCTAGGATTGGCTCGAAAGAAAACTTTATAGCTCGCCACGCGGCATCATATCTAGATTGAAGATGATCGAGAGCCTCTCTATATCTAGAAATTATCAGTAACGCATAGTCTGTTGATGCCCCAATAACCAATATAGAAAGTATTCCTTGGCTTTGACCATTTAGCTTAATGACATTATTTTTAGCAAGATAATATATTACAAGTATTGCTCCGGTCAGTGCGAACATTGCCGATATTAAAACAAGGAACGGAAGTATGATTGACCTATAAACCAGTAACAAGATTACAAAAACTGTGCCTACGGCCACAAACAGAAGTATTCCGTCAATTCCACCGAATGCCTTTATAAGATCTGCCGCAATACCTGCAGGGCCAGTCACATAAGCTTTGTCTCCTGAGATGAGTCCAGCATCGACTGTAGACCTAATATCTTTAACTACTCCTCCTATATTACTCGTATCGGTTATCTGAATAACGTATTCCACTGCAAGTCCATCCTTAGATGGTATAGGGCCTAGCACCCCAGCTTTTCCTGACTGTACACCCTTAATTGAAGTTATCTTGGGATCAAGTGCTTGATAATGAATTAATTGAGATGTTCCTATTTTTGAATTAGAGGTTATTACTACTATTGCAGGAACTGATTTAGATGACTGATATTTTGCGATTACATTTTGAACTTTAGTGGAATCAGCACTTGCCGGAAGAAAATTCACCTGATCATTACTGGATACGTCTGCAAGTTTGCCAAATACGGGACCACCGATACCACTAATAATGAACCAAACAAGTAATAGTGCTAGGGGAATTAATATCAGTAATTTATTTTGTTTTTTATTTTTTTGATTCATCAGAATAAATATATCAAATTATTGGCAAATCAAAAAACTATATACCAATTGTGTAATTTGCAACTAAGTGTTAAAATTTTTCGAATGTTAGAAAAACGATACATATATGAGCATAGCCATGAGTCAGACTATCTAGATTATATTGGCATCAGTAAAGTTCAAAGAGTTGCAATGTATATCAAGGATTATTTAGCCATAGCCACAAAGAACGATCCGCCTAATGGTGGTTACTGGCCTAGCGA
>JBAXGD010000039.1:0-2625 GCA_037139575.1 bacterium | reverse complement strand
CCGGTACAAAGGGCTGCCAAGTCGCGAGACGGAGCAAATCCCATCAAAGCCGGTCTAAGTTCGGATTGCAGGCTGAAACTCGCCTGCATGAAGCTGGAATCGCTAGTAACGGTAGGTCAGCACACTACCGTGAATACGTTCCCGGGTCTTGTACACACCGCCCGTCAAACCATGAAAGTCGCCAATACCTGACGTGTTCGCTTGCCGAGCCCTAAGGTAGGGGAGATGATTGGGGTTAAGTCGTAACAAGGTATCCGTACCGGAAGGTGCGGATGGATTACCTCCTTTCTAGGGAGAAAACTAGCATCGTTTTAATTTATTAATTCGAGAGCTAGGTCGATCTCGGTAAACTAATGCAGTACTGTTAGTTTACTTATTATATTTATATAACGAGACACAGTTCTGAAACACGATGATTGACGTTGATTGCACTACTGAAGTTTTTAAAGCTAAAAAGCTCCCTTTTTAGGGAGTTTTTTATTAAAAAATAAATTGCTTATACCTGTTAGTTTCGATACAATACGTCCAATGACATTAAGGGCTTGTAGCTCAGTTGGTTAGAGCGCGTCACTGATAATGACGAGGTCCCAGGTTCAAGTCCTGGCAAGCCCACCAAATTTCATTAACATATGGGGATGTAGCTCAGTTGGCTAGAGCACCTGCTTTGCAAGCAGGGGGTCCGGGGTTCGAGTCCCCGCATCTCCACCATGTGTTAAAATAAAATAAATTACAAAATAAAGTTATGGGGTGAATTTATGAATAAAATAGCACATTACCTTCAGAGCCATCTTAGGGGTGAGGTTATGGATTCAAAAGACGCCAGACTTTATTTCTCTACCGATAACAGTATTTTATCTTTAACACCAAGCCTAATAGCATATCCAAAAAACGAAAATGATGTAAGAAAAACAGCTAGATTTAGTTGGCAATTGGCTGAAAGAGGAAGACTATTGCCAATTACATCTAGAGGTTCAGGATCTGACCAAACTGGTGCCGCTATAGGTGACGGTTTAATAATGGTGTTCCCAGCTCATATGAATAACATCTTAGAGATGGATTCCAAAAACGGAAAAGTAGTCGTGGAACCAGGTATCAATTTTGGAAAATTACAACAAACTCTTAAGACCCACGGTCAATTTTTGCCATTTTACCCTTCATCACTCGAATATTCGACTATAGGCGGAGCAGTAGCCAACAATGCAGGTGGAGAAAAATCTATAAAATACGGAGATGCTCGAAATTACGTAAGTTCTCTAAGAGTAGTCCTTGCTAACGGTGAGGTAATAGAGACTAAGCCGCTAAGCAAAAGAGAGCTGAAGGGTAAGTTAGGCCTAACTACTTTAGAAGGAGAAATTTATAGATCTCTCGATGCTTTGCTCGAAGAGAATAAAGGACTTATCAAAGAGTCTAAAATATCTGTTTCTAGGAATGGGGCGGGCTACGATCTTACGAATATCATCACAAAAAAAGGCTTTGACTTAACGCCACTTTTTGTAGGTTCCCAGGGGACTCTAGGAATAATTACTGAAGCGGAAATTTCAACCGTGCCATTTAACGAAGATACTTCGCTAGTTTTTGGCTTCTTTAACGATCTTGAGTCATTACAGCAAGCTATTAACGAATTAAAAAAACTACCCGAAACTCCGAGCGAGATGGAAATTGTAGACGATCAATTTTTAGGTATGGTAAATAAAATCAATCCCAATCTACTAAAGGATGTATTGCCCGAAGAATTGCCAAAATTTATTCTTTTCCTTGAGTTCGATGATGCTAATGAGAGAAATAGGCGTAAGGTTTGCAAAAAAGCATCAAAGATTCTCTCTAATTACGCGATATCTAATCAGATGGAGAATGATGAAGACAAAATAGAAAACATATGGAAGATAAGGGACGCTAGTTCTGTTATATTGAATCATGTTGATGGCAATACACGACCACTCCCGCTACTAGAGGATGGAATAGTTCCCGTAGATAAGCTTTCGGAGTATATTGATAATCTTTATCAAATCTTTAGTAAAAACCATATAAATATTGCTATATGGGGACATGCTGGTGAGGGTAACTTACATATACAGCCATTTTTGGATCTTAGTGTTGTTGGAGATCGTCAGAAAGTATTCAAATTGATGGAAGAATATTACCCAATGATTATTGAAATGGGCGGAAGTACTAGTAGCAGCTATAATGACGGAAGATTAAGGGCGCTCTATCTAGAAAAGCTTTACGGCAAGGATATATATAATTTAATGGCAAGAGTTAAAGATATTTTTGATCCACACAACATTCTTAATCCAGGGGTAAAGATAAATGTGGACATAGAATCTGTTAAAAACATTCTAAGACAAGAATATACTAGGGGATTTAATAATTATTTACCAAAATCCTAGAACTAGACTTGAGTTTTCTCTCATTTAACAGTAATATAACAGGGTTCATTAACTTTTTTGCTCTCACACTCGCGCGAGTGGCGGAATGGTAGACGCGCTACCTTGAGGTGGTAGTGGGGGCAACCCTGTGGAAGTTCGAGTCTTCTCTCGCGCACCAGAGAGGGCGGTTAGCTCAGTTGGCTAGAGCGCCTCGTTTACACCGAGGAAGTCGGGGGTTCGAGTCCCTTACCGCCCACCA
>JBAXGD010000038.1:0-2941 GCA_037139575.1 bacterium | reverse complement strand
TAGATGTCTCAGAATCTGTTAGCAATACACCTGCAGAGATATTTAATTACTCACCAGAGAATTGGTTGGCGCCGGTTAGTACACTTCAAGGTCAGATTACATCTTTTAATACTTTAAGCCCAACTCTTTAGGTACATTTTTTGTAAGATATTCGCCTATGTTAATATATAAGTGAATGTACAAAGGTGGAAGCAATATAAAGAGTAAAAGTGAACTCAATAAGAAATACTTTTTATTAATCATATTTTTAATTTTATTAATAATTGTGTTCGTATCTCTCATAATCTATAAAAGACAATCAGTCAGCAAAACTCTATCTATCTGCACTAGTTCAGTAAATAAAAGTATTCTAATCGAAGCATCTGGCAATTTAAATCCTATCCAATCCAATAAGCTTTTAGATGTAAAACAGAAGATAGTGAAATTAAACAAATATAATCAAGACCCTAATTGTGACTATATAATGATGAGCTATTATTTAGGATATAACTATACTAGCGCCCAATATTACTATAACCAGCTGGTTAAATACTACTTACCAAAAGTGGGCTATAGTCCTATTATTTCTGGTAAAGTTCTAACATTTTCAGAACTGCAATCAAGATTAAATCAAGCGAAATCTATAGATAATGAAATAAAAAATAACACCTTTTTTGTTACGGGAAAATCAAAGTGAAAAATTTTAAGAGATTTCTCGTAGCCATACTTCCGCTTTTTATAGCTTTAGCAATAAGTTTTAATCTATCAAATCATAATGTATCGGCAGCAACTATCACGACACCAAATGATATTCCATCTGAATATAAGGATGCAATAAATAATTATGATAATAATTCGAATGGAACAAGTGGGTGCTATAAAGGATCTCCTGGGCCTTTTCAAGAAATGCTCATGGTCTATATGACAACTACAGCAGATCCTTCGACTTTGCTAACTAAAACCTCATTAACCCCAGGACAAGCAACTGATCTTCAGGTTAATTACGGTACTTTTATTTGTAAGACTATAAGTAATCAAGCCGGCCAGTTTTATGATGCACCATTGCCTCGCGATGGATCTAGTGGTGGTGGATTGGCATACTCTGAATGGCACATAGTTTCGGTTTCAAGAACACTACCACCTGGATGTAGTGGGGGATCGATTTCTTATGGCCCGTCTACAATAAGATTAAATCCCCCGGGCGATCCCAATAATCAGAGATATTGGTTTGGGTCATATAATTTCCAGTTCACTCCACCTTCCGGGTCTGGATGTGCCGGTACTGGACGCATAACTGTTTCTGCACAAGTTTTGAATCATTTTAGTGATGGGATTGCTGAATGTGGAGCGAATCAGGCCATTGTTACTAGCGTTACCCAGTGCCCTACTACCGATACAGGTTTTGATTTTAATTTAGTTAAACCTCCAAAAATAACCTATAGTTGCTCCACTCAAAGCTATAAAGTTAGTTATCACGATCCTTATAACAAAACATATTATTCATATTCAATTGATGACCCATCTAATACTAATTACACTACGGGATCGATGAAATCTTCATCCACTAGTTTCAATATATCAATGGGTAGCTATGATCAGCTTGCCGTTCATAAAATAACCGGCATATTAATTTTTCATTACGACTCCAGAGGCAATGCTATCTATAATGAGCCTCTATCAATTCCAGATTATCCGGCCTGTTACGTGCCTCGATGTGGAATATTGCCAACACAGAGTTTTACTTTGGGTTCGCAAATGAATATTACAGCTACTATTAATTTTTCTCCAACTGCCGTGAGTAATCCAGCATCACCTGGAAGTACACCTTCAAACATAGGGGGAGATACTATAAATCCTTTCTATATAAGACAGGGAGCAGTTCGAGTTAATAATTCTGGAATAGTTGGAACTCCTATTTTAGGAGCGGCGAAATATACTCAAACAGACTTATTTAATTCTGCCAACTTAAAGCCGGGTAATTTTGATGTATATTGGGGTTTTCCTGGACTTGAGTGCTTCGCGCCTGATCAGGATTCACTTAACAGTAAGCCTTTCTTCTCCGTACTGGGCGGCGATGTAATAGTCGGATCAAAAATAGGAGCTCTTCCAGGTAGCTGTAAAGACACTTCTCCAGACCCAGACGGAATACTAGCATGGAATACTAACTCTTCTCAGTTCAACGGTTCTGGCACTACTATGGCAGCTCAAGCTCTAGGACAAATAATTGGATTTGTAACTAAACAGGGAAGTACTAATACAGGCCATAACCTCACGTTCGCTAATGTTGGCGTTAATGGAAACGTATTTAGCTCGCCCATATATGGCGGCCTCTTTGGCGCAGCTCCATGTGGACCTGATCTTAGTGGCTATGACTCACTATCTACTATAAATACACCATTCAGTAACCCATCACAGCCTGGCACAACTGCTTATGCTGCAGGCATTAGCATACCAGGAATAAATTCATTCAGTTCTCAGTCGACAATCTATGTTAATGGAAATATATATATCAGCAACAATATTACTTACAATACAACTGGCTGGACTTCAATAGATAAGATTCCCAATCTAAAAATCATAGCTACAGGAAATATTTACATAGATCAAAATGTATCTCAATTGGATGGTACATATATTGCAAAAGGTGACATCAAGGACTGTGCAGATTCTTCAGGTGCTTTCCAGGGCCCAAGTTGCTACGGTACCCCGACAACCCCCAACACACTAACAGTGAATGGTTCATTCATGGCTAACCAAATATATCTAGAAAGAACAGGTGGAAATATATACCCAACGTCATCTATGCCTAATCCAACTCCAGCAGAAATATTCAACTACACACCAGAGAATTGGTTGGCGCCGGTTGACGGCAAGCTGGGAGGACTCACGGCATTATTCAGCCTATCTCCAACTTTATAGAAAAAATTGAATCCACAGTTAATTCTTATGCTATAATTTTACT
>JBAXGD010000037.1:0-2979 GCA_037139575.1 bacterium | reverse complement strand
CAGAGGTCTGCAAAACCTTTTACACCGGTTCAATTCCGGTAGGCGCCTCCAGTACTTTTATAGATTATTAACGGGCAAGTGGCGGAATTGGTATACGCGGTGGACTTAAAATCCGCTGGTTTCACGACCTTGTGGGTTCGAGTCCCACCTTGCCCACCATTAATACTTGAAGATATTTTTTATTTCCCAGATCAAACTTGGTCTAGGGATTTTTTTATTCAAAACTATATTTTGATTTTGATTATTTATTGATAGAGTCCCAATATTGCTACCGGGTTCTGTTTTATAGCTAGCTTTACTAACGTTTATGACAGGAAATAAGCTTGTCTTTCCCCAGATTTGGTTATAGGAACTTTTTGTCGCCACAAACTCATATCTGTCTGAAGACCAGGGAACTGAATAATAGCCAATGACCTGATTTGCTTCGGGGTATACCACATTTCTATAGCCAGCTTTAGCTGAATCTATAATTGGTAAACTGGCGCTCATAGCATTTTCTAAAGAATCAGAACCCATAACAGCACCAATTATTGTCTTATTGGAATTTAGTGCTGGAATCGGTTGGGTCGATGCAAAAAGGAATGCGCCCTTGTCTTCGTCATTATTTCCAGTCTTAATGCCAATAATTCCATCAGTTCCAAGAAGCCAGTTTACATTTTTTATTATTCCCTGAACTGGTATATTGGCAGTTTTTTGATTCACGATTTGTGCCAGTACCGGATTGTCTAAGACCATTCTTCCAATTTTGATAAGGTCGGAAGGTGTCGAAATTGAATCTGGTGATAAGCCCCCAGCATCTATTCCGACAACAGTATCGTTAATTCCCCATTGTTTTAAGGTTTGGTTTGCGATTTTAGCGTAATTTGTAAGTGAGCCAAATGCCCAGATGGCTAGACTATCTGACATATTACACGAGGAAGGTAGAAGTATTGCTTGCAACGCCTGGTACTCACTTATTTGTCCCCCATTGATAACCTTCACATTGGATCCACCATTTGCAGAATATTTCGCAAAAATTGCCTCATCATTAGCAGTCATAGTAATTAATGGTCCTTGCTGATCTATTTTAAGTGGATATTTTTGAAGAACCATTAATGCGGTAACTGTCTTTATTGTGCTGGCTGTTGCCAATTGCTTGGTTAATTGATTATCTATTATCTTACTATCTACCATTACGGCAGCTTCAGCGTTTGTTGGAAAAATTATTTTTACTTCAGGATTAGTATAGCTACTGAGTGTAATTTGAGATTTTGCTTCTTTGAGAGTCTTTCTGTCTGCATAAAATATCGTAAGACAAAAGAGTATAGCCAATATGGTTAAAGTAACTAAAATATTTCTCCCTTTTTTGCTACGACTCATCTTCTTAATTTTAGCACTTATTAATTAGGCAAGTTAGTAGCCTATTTAATCCAAATTAATGTATAATTTATATATAAAGAAATAAGGGGAAAATTATGTCATTAATATGGATTTTAATAGCAGTTTTAGTAATTGTGATTATTGTTGCTGTATCAACCTACAATGGTCTTGTTAGGACTAACGTTCGTGCTGACGAAGCATGGAGCGATATAACCGTACAGTTGAAACGTCGTTCGGATTTGATTCCAAATCTTGTGCAAACTGTAAAAGGTTATGCAACACATGAAAAGTCAGTCTTTGAAGATGTGACTGCAGCTAGAACTCAGGTTATGTCCGCAAAGGGTCCTGCAGCTACCGCTAAAGCAGATAACGTATTCCAGTCAACTATGAAAAGCCTATTCGCAGTGGCTGAAAACTATCCAGACTTAAAAGCAAGCGAAAATTTTAGAGAGCTTCAGTCTGAATTAGTCGATACTGAAGATAAGATTCAGGCTTCAAGAAGATTCTACAATGGCATGGCAAGAGACTTTAATACTAAAAGAAAAGTATTCCCTACAAATATAGTTGCGGGCATGCTTGGATTTAATGCTGATAGGGAATATTTCGATGTTGCTGATTCAGAAAAGGCTTCTGTACAAGAAGCAGTTAAAGTAGATTTCAATAAATAAACAAATAGCTTAATTTCTATATGTATTCTCAAATTAGTGCCAATAAAAGAAAGACTTTCTATATTCTAGCTGTATTCCTGCTAATCATAGCTGGATTATCTATGATTCTTGGCTGGTTATATAAAAGTACTAGTATGGTCTACACAGTGCTGATAATAGGCTCGGTATATGCCTTTATTAGCTATTGGGCAGGTACTAGGCTTTCCTTGGCTTTAAATGGCGCTCAAGAGATTAAGAAAAAAGACAATCCTAGGCTATATAGAATTGTTGAAAATCTATCAATTACTGATGGTTTGCCGATGCCCAAAGTCTATATTATTAACGATCCAGCACCCAATGCCTTCGCTACAGGACGTGATCCTGCACATTCTTCTGTCTGTGCGACAACTGGACTTATTGATATGATGACAGACCATGAATTAGAGGGTGTCATGGCGCATGAAATGTCTCACATAAAAAACTATGACATTCGAGTTGCAATGATTGCATTTGCCCTTGCAGCAGCAATATCTTTAATAGCTGACATAATACTAAGAATTACGATTTTTAGTGATGATGACCGTGAACAGAGCCCATTTTTTGTTATTCTAGGTATTGTTGCCATAATCCTTGCTCCAATTGTTGCTACGATGGTTCAATTGGCCGTATCAAGACGTAGAGAGTACTTAGCCGATGCCAGCGGTGCCTTGGCTACAAGATACCCTGAAGGGCTTGAAAGTGCTCTTGCAAAAATCGAAAGATCTGGAAGTGCTTTGCAGAAACAGAATACCGCTACAGCACATTTCTTTTTTGCAAATCCGCTCAAGGGTCATTCGGTCACAAATCTATTCTCTACCCATCCACCAATCAAAGACAGGATTGCTAAACTAAAGAAAATGGAAACCAGCGAATAATTAATGATGAAAAATAAAAAGACTAAAGCTGATATGGTTAAGAAGAAATCAACTAGAGT
>JBAXGD010000036.1:0-3320 GCA_037139575.1 bacterium | reverse complement strand
AGTGCGAATAACTGAACAACAAAAGCTAAAGTAATCAGGATGAAGCCGATTTGACGGAATCTACTCTCTTTTGCCTCATTCTTTATGTAATAGTGGAGTTTCTGTTTATATATGTGATGAAATTGTATATTTTCTAGTATTTTGCTGAACATTTATATTTTCTTTGTTTAACATAATCATTTATACAAGTTAAACGCCTAAAAAGCAATGTCCTTAGTCTTTTGGCTTGAATTTTAATTTGTCTATTAAACCAAGTGCAACAGAAAATGAAATTATAGCTAATGGCAATTCAAATATTAAAGCCTCAGTGATTGCTAAAACTAATGGTTTGCCTGCCTTAGCGCTCATAACATCTAACCAAGCATCAATAAATAAGAGAGTCGTGGTTGTTATGAGTGACATTACTAAGAATTTGCTCCTATAAACTGCAAAAACTGCATTGGCAACAAGACTAGAGATTAGAAAAATATCTAAGCCAACCCATGCTATATCCCAATGTCTGGCAAGCGTTCGCGTTGGAAGAGAATATGCCAAATTGATAGTCCAAGGTATTAATATTAAAGCCAGTAAACTGTAAGACCATACAACCCATCTCGCTGCATATGGAAATAGCTTATATTTTTTATTCTTTTGCATAAATACCTTTTATATAAAGTTACTTAAATTTAGCTGAAAGGAGATACCTTTTGCTATTATAGTCCTGATGGAAAGAATTAAATTAAATAACGGCGAAATGATTCCGGCTTTAGGATTTGGAACCTGGCAGCTTAAACCCTTAGGTGAAGCATACAAAGCCGTAAGTGCGGCTCTAAATTCAGGATACCGTCACATAGACACTGCTCATATTTATCTGAATGAGGGCTCAGTTGGTAAGGCGATTGCTGATAGCGGTATAGATCGCAAGGAAATATACCTAGCTACTAAGCTCTGGAATTGGGATCATAAAAAAGCAGAAAAAGCATATGATAAAAGCTTAAAAAAACTTAAGTTAGACTATGTAGATTTGTACCTAATTCATTACCCAGTTACTGGCACAAGAATTGATGCCTGGAAAACTTTAGAAAAAATGTATAACGAAAAACGAATGAAGTCTATTGGGGTAAGTAATTTTACAGTAAAACATCTTGAGGAATTAATGAGCAAGACATCTGTTGTTCCCGCCATTAATCAAGTTGAATTTCACCCATTTTTGTACCAAAAAGATCTTCTAGATTTTTGTAATAAACATGGAATTATATTAGAGGCCTACTCTCCTCTTGCACACGGACAGAGATTGGGCAACACAACACTTAGCGATCTAGCGAAAAAACACGATAAATCAGTTGCTCAAATCATGATTAGGTGGAGTCTGCAGCATGGCAACGTAGTAATCCCCAAATCTAGAGACTTAAATCGAATTAAACAAAATATTGATGTATTCGATTTTGAGCTTAGCGAAAATGAAATGACTTCAATAGATGCGCTTAACGAAAACTTTCACACTTGCTGGAACCCTGAAAAAACCGCATAACAGATAGCTATGCTACAATAACCTAAATTAATCAAGGTAAAACATCATGGCTGACAAAAAATCTAGCAAAAATAAAACTGGAGCAATTAGATCCTTAGTTATTGGAATATTGATTGGAATTTCTGGAGGAATATTACTCAGCGGCAACCTTCTTTTTTGGACTGGAAACAATCTAGTAGATAATAATAAATTCACAGCCTTAACTTCTCCTTTAATAAAACATCCAGATATCCAGAGATCTATAGTCAAATATGGAACAGATCAGCTTTTCAACAATATTGATGTTCAGGGATACATCGGTAGTGTTCTGCCTCCGAAAGCTTCTTTCCTTGCCCCAACCCTTGCGAGTCAGCTCAAAACTTTAGTTAACCAACAGCTTCAAAAATCTTTGAGCAATCCAAAGGTTCAGGATATTTGGAATAATTCACTTTCCAAAACTCATAATCTAGTAATAAATGCGGCCACAAACTATAAAGGTAATGGAACTATTGATTTAGCAGAGTTATTCGGTTTCGCTACCAATAACCTAAAGGATACAAAACTTAGCTTCTTAAGTGATAAAAAGCTGCCGTCGAATATTGGTCAAATACAAATTATTAAGGCATCATGGTTACCAGTCGTACACAATGTAGTAGTCAACATTGAACCGTTCGAATACATCATGACGATACTTTTTGCTGCAACCACTGCTGCAGCCATATGGATTTCTAAAAACCGCCGTAATATTATTATAAAAATTAGCTTACTCTATTCAGGATTAATGCTAGCCACAATAATTGGCCTGAGATTATCTAAGATTCTAATATCGAGTAACGTTTCTCCGGATTATAGCGGCGCAGCCATGACAGCCCATTCATTGATTACTAAATCATTCTATATTCAGTCAATGACAATACTTGTGTTAGGAATTATAGTCGCATTAATCGCATGGCTAAGTGGCAACTATAAATCATCTAAAAAAGTTAAGGATATGAGTAATAAGATACTATCCGGTAATGTCCATAAAGCTATTTTCAAGAAAGAAAACAGCTACACAGTATTTATTAGTAAATATAAAAAAGTATTAAATTGGTCAGTCGTTATTATAGCCGCTACTCTGCTCTGTTTTGTCGGGATAAGTCTAGCTGTTTTGGGTACTTATTTATTGATAGTTCTACTCATAATTATTGTTGTTGAAATATCCTCAGCTAGCACTAAAAGTTGACAATTCTTCAACAAAAGAGTTTAAATTAAGATATAAAAACTTTAATCGGAGGGTTATTATGTTAGATCAGGGAACAAAAAATTTAATGGTATTTGAAGGAATAGCTTCTGTACTTTTTGGAATCTCAGCCGTATTTTGGCCAGGACTAACCATACGAACTTTGCTTTATTTATTTGCATCATTCGTACTAGTTGTAGGTCTAATCAACATGATGAGTGGAATCTTTAGTATAAAGACCAGCCCATCATCATGGTACCTAAAAGTTCTAGTCGGAGCACTAGAGTTAGGTGTTGGTGTTTATCTGCTAAGACACCCAGCAGTAACTTTTGCTACTTTTATCCTACTAATTGGATTTTCATTAATTGTTAACGGACTTTTCCGAATTGTAATTTCACTTTCCGAAAAGCTTCCGCAAACACTCAAGACCATGCTATTAGTAGCAGGCCTATTGAGCCTAATAGTTGGTGTAGTGGTACTATTCCAGCCAGTATCAAGTGGTGTAGCATTCGTTTGGCTACTTGGATTATATGCACTTTTTAGTGGACCAGTAATCCTAGCAGCTGCTCTTGAACAAGCTCCTGCTAAAAAATAAATAAAACTATATTT
>JBAXGD010000035.1:0-3768 GCA_037139575.1 bacterium | reverse complement strand
TTATAACTCGCAATAATAGATTGGAGTCTAAGTTTTGCATCCTGCATAGTTCCGTTGCCTTTATACATAATTCTAAGCACCGCTTCAAATGCTAGTTTTTGGGCTTTACCCTCTGCTCCGGCTGCACGAGTTTGTTGAGAATCAGAAATTTTACCTGACGACTCTGAACTATTTGCAGAAGGATAAAGAATTTTATTGATCAAATCTAGCGGACTAGCGCTAGACTTATTTCCCCTAATGGAGGAAACATATTTCTCGCTATCCTTATGCCAATTGCTACCTGCAGGTCTAATGACGAGTTGTATCCATGCTTCTTCATCATCCTTAAATTTAGCAAGAGTTGCAGTAATTGCTGCCAGTGGGTCAACCTCAAAATTCTGAAAGGTCTTAATCGGCAATGCACTATGTCCAGTCAGCTTTAATTCTGAAGCTAGTACATTAATGTGCTTACTGCCTGATCCTTGTACTTGGTCTTCAACTTCAGTAACAGTGACGGTTGGATACTGGGCGTATATCTGTTCCTCAACATAACTCTTTAAGTACTCAGGAACCCATACATAAAAACCAATTCTTTTGTTTATAACTGCGATTTCAAAACTTATAGCCTCTCCACTTGTTTCGTTAAAAAAACCAGTAGACTGTTTTTGTGAGGATAACAGACCATGAAGACTCGCAAACATTTGTTCGGCAGAGAGCTCTTTTTTGTCATTAGTCCTAGGGACCTGAAGTAACAGCAATGTACCTGCAATATTTGAGTTATCGTTGTCTTTATTCATAGCCACACCCATATTAACGCATTTTATTTTTACTAGTTACAAAAATCTAGTACAAGGCAGCAGTTTTTGGCATTACAGAATCTTCAAAAATCTTCTTAACTTCTTCAGCTTCGACAGTTTCTTTTTCAAGTAATTTATCTTTGAGCTTCTCTAATCTATCTAGATTTGCCTTAATAACAAACCTAGCACGATTTGCAGCTTCAGTGATTAAAGCTTCAACTTCATCATCAATAACTTTGGCAGTCTCGTCTGAGTATTCTCTTTCATGGACGATCTTCTCAATCATCATTCCTTCATCGATATGGAATACTTGATCCCTAAGCTTCTTGCCCATTCCCTGGTTAATAATCATATCTCTTGCAAGTTCAGCTGCTTTTTGAAGATCGTTGCCAGCTCCAGTAGTTATTCTGTCAGCTCCATAAATTACTTCTTCGGCAATTCTACCGCCAAGCATTCTTGCTAGGACATCTTTATATTCTATAAGGGAGTGATAGCTCTTATCTTCTGGTGGAATAAACCAAGTAACACCACCAGTACCGCCTCTAGGAATAATAGTTACCTTGTGTACTAAATCACTATCTGGTAGAACATGACCAACTATAGCGTGGCCTGATTCGTGGTATGCGGTAAGCTCCTTCTCTTTATCGTTCATGACCTTACTTTTACGTTCTGGGCCGATTGCTACTTTTTCAAACGCCTCAACAACATCTTCGTTGTTAATATCTTTCTTATTCTTCCTCGCAGCTATTATTGCTGCTTCATTGGCCATATTTTGAAGATCTGCACCAGAAGATCCAGCAGATTTAGCTGCCAAAGATTCAAGGTCAACAGTTTTATCTGTAGGGATTTTCTTGAAGTGAATATCTAATATTTCTTTACGATCTTTTCTATCGGGCAGGTCAATATTGACTCGTCGGTCAAAACGACCAGGTCTTAGTAGGGCCGGGTCAAGAACGTCTGATCGGTTAGTGGCAGCTAAAACGATAACATTTAGACCTTGCTCGAAACCATCCATTTCAACCAATATTTGGTTCAGAGTTTGTTCTCTTTCATCATGGCCACCGCCCATACCGCTTCCACGTCGTCTTCCAACAGCATCAATTTCATCGATAAAGATAATACACGGAGAATTCTTCTTAGCCTTAGCAAAAAGATCTCTTACTCGGCTAGCACCAACACCAACAAACATTTCGACAAATTCTGAACCAGAAATGCTGAAGAATGGAACATTAGCTTCACCTGCTACTGCACGTGCGAGTAATGTCTTACCAGTTCCTGGAGGACCTATTAAAAGCACACCCTTTGGGATACGAGCTCCAACAGCTGCGAACTTTTTAGGATATTTTAGAAACTCTACTACTTCTTTCAGATCTTGCTTGGCTTCAGCACTACCAGCAACCTGTCCAAAATCTACTTTATCTTTTTCATTACCGTATAACCTAGCTCGGCTTTTTCCAAAACTCATAGCCTGGTTTCCCTGTCCTTGAGCGCTTTTTAGCATGAAATAAATTACTGCGCTTATTATGATTACTGGCAATATTGAAAGACCTATATTTAGCCAGGTTGAGCCACTGGATGTTGTTGGAGCGTACTCTACTGTTACTTTATTATCTTGAAGACCTGCGCTTTTAAGGCTTGCACTTGGATCCTTAAACGACTTCTCAGTTGCTTTTGGTTGTCCCTTTTTAGTAATAGTCATTTGGTTACCATTTACATAGATGTATGAAAGTTCACCATTATTAGCTTGAGTTATTGCTTGAGTGACCGGCACCTGTTGAAGAGGTGAAGATTGAGAATATGCCGCAAATACTATTAGTCCTAATAGAATTAATAGGGCAATAAATCCGAAATTCTTAAAGCCTTTCTTCCCCCCGTTATCTTTATTTCCTGGCGCTCGAAAAGTTTTTTTATCCATAGATAAATAATTATAACAGAGTGTTTGCAATCACGCACGAAAGTTTTACTTAATAATTTTCAAGCTTTTATCTTCGATGAGCAGCTTAAAATTTTTGTATATTTCAGATTTTTTGCCAGGTTTTAAAGTTTTTGCGGCGATTACTGACCTATTGATAGTTTTTCTATCAAAGGACGCCAGGCCACTGTTTCTGAGCCACTGAGCCATAATCTCCTCAGATAAATCATGTGGTAGCATAACGAACCAATAACGATCCATTTCATCTTTACTCATATGGTTATTGATTTCGGCATTAAGAGCTTTATCTATTTCCTTATTGATAATATCTGTTCTATGGACAACGTCAATGAGATGGTCTTTTTCATTATCCGATAAATTACCTAGTAGTTCATGTCTTACATAATTTCTTCTGTACTTTGTATCAAGGTTTGTTTTATCCTCAACCCAATTGAGATTATTCTTAAGTGCATATTCTATGATTTCTTCTTTAGAATAATTTAGTAAAGGCCTGAGCAAAGATTTAGTGCTCTTAAGTGAGCTAAGGCCTTTTCTCCCGGTTCCTCTTAAAATATTTAGTGCTGCTGTTTCTAAAAGATCGTCCTGATGGTGTGCAGTAATGATCATTTGAGCATTAAATTCATCCTTAACTCTTTCTAGAAAATTATATCTAGCAATTCGAGCCTGTTCCTCGCTAGCAGTGTTACCTAAATTGCCATCTTCGGAATAAAACTCAAGACCATATTTAGCGGCAAGCTGTTCTACGAAATCTCGATCAATATATGACTCATCTCTTATGCCATGGTCAAAATGAGCGACTGCAAGAATTAGACCCTTCTCCCTGGTCAGTAAATCTAAAAGAACAACAGAATCAACTCCGCCACTTACAGCAACCACATATCTACCATCTTCTAAAATAATTTTCATTAAGGATATAATACCTTATCATCTATGCAACAGATAGAAAAAATGTTATATTTTAATCTTGTAAGCATGGCGGCGTAGCTCAGTTGGTTAGAGCGCGAGACTCATAAGCTCGAGGTCACAGGTTCAAATCCTGTCGCCGCTACCATTTTCAGG
>JBAXGD010000034.1:0-4241 GCA_037139575.1 bacterium | reverse complement strand
TGAATAACTCAACAAATGGACCATTTAATGCGTGGGACTTTAATAATGTATGGCAAACTACAGCTTCATATCCAACACTTAGAAATATTGCATTATTTAACGATCCAACCAGCATCCCAAACGATGGGGACGCTAATAATGATGGCACCCCTGATTCATATCAAGCAAATGTTCTTTCTGTTCAGGATAGTAAAGGTGTTTGGTCAACGGTGACAATTCCTAGTTCTAGTGGCTGTAGCTTAGGTGATGGACTCTCAACAAGTGCAATTTCCATATCTTCAGATAAAGGATATTCAGCGCAAACTAACTTGACCGGATTTTATGTGTATTGCCCAACATCCGGAATGACAGTTACTATAACTATTATTTATGACAAGCAATACCCAAGTCCTTTGCTTCGTTACTACAACCCCAATACAGGAGCCTACAGCATGATTAATGGGGCAACTTACACCACTAAAACAATCGGTGGCATCGTTAAAACTACGGCCACATATGATCTCAGGGACGGTGATTATCTGGATAGCGATGGCCTAGCAAATGGCATAATAAAGGATCCAGTATTATTAGCCCTTGCCCCTAACGCTCCAGTCACAGGATTTAGTATTTCTCAAAAAAGCTCGCTAGGTAATATAAATGATCTTGTTTTAATTGGGTCGGGCATAGTACTTACCGTTTTCGGAGTCCGCCGGCTATATAAAAATCGTGCCTAGACATTGACTGTAATACAATCTAATTATGACCAAACCCATAAATAGGCAAATACCTAAGTTTTTAATTGCACTAGGTGTTTTGATTTTATTGACAGGTCTAATCAAGGAATATTATCAGTACGCAGGCAACAGGCACATAGTAAAACAAAATATGATTAGAGGAATTACACCACCAAGCACTAGGAAGATAACCCCAAGTGAGTTTGATAGCTATACCGTTCCAGCCAATAATCCGCGTTACATTTTTATACCCAGCATTGACGTAAAAGCTATGGTAAAACCGCTGGGCCTCACAAAGAATAATCAAATACAATCACCATCTAATGTTTATGATGCAGGTTGGTTCAAGCTAAGCAATTTGCCTGGAAAGCCGGGCGCGATGTTAGTCGATGGACATATATCTAGCTGGACATCAAAAGGAATATTCTACAATCTTAAATCGCTTAATATCGGCCAGACTATTGTAATCGAAAAAGGTGATGGTATTAAAATAAAATACAAAGTTATTCGCTCCAAAACATACGATGCATCAAATGTTGATATGCAAGCATTACTAAATCCAGTTAATCCTAATAAACCCGGACTCAATCTCATAACTTGTACTGGCAATGTAATTAAGGGAACTAGTGAGTTTGACAGTCGTTTGATTGTTTTTTCAGAGTTAGAATAAAAAGACCACATATTAGTTTGGTCATAATGCTTATGCTTGGCGCACCGTTATCGAAACTTCTTAAGCTTTTAGACCTGATTATCTATCGCGTTTTATGAACCGATATGATTAATATACCCACTCATGAATGCAGCGCAACAAATAGTTTGTATATGGTCTAGTAGCTCAGGAAAAGATGACAGTGGGGCTTCAACCGCGTCGTATATTGCGCATTCAGCAATATAGGTTAGAGAATGGTTAGAGTCAATTATTTAGTGACCTAAGTGCCTATCAAGTGCTTCCGTTATTTTCTCCCACACCTGTTAAAAAAATATTATGTAACGATTGGTATTGGTGAAAATTAGCGGTTTTAATCGTTCCAGAAGCTTGACTGTACGCGTCGGTCTTCACCCTCAAACTGAATAAACTTGAAAGAGGCTGCCACTCTACTCCGTAGTGCGTCTCGCTTTGCAGCTTGTTCACCACGCATTACATTAGCAATACCTGAGATACTGGGTGCAAGCTCTGTAAGTGCGTCCATATGGGCACTATTCTGCTTTTCTTCAGGTGTTTCTTCAAGGATTTTGAATGGATCATTATAGTTTGAAGTAATCACCACTAAACCACCGTACTGACTTGCCGCTTCAATAGCACTTGCAACGTAGTTACGAGCAAACGGCTTGTAGTCGTCAAGAATCAAGACACTCTTATCATGTACTTCTTTATGGGTCCTGCTAATATCAGATCGTGAAGTAGGAAATGGCTTTGGTAGTAGACTTTCATAGCTGTAATCGGGACCCATCCAATCCACTATATGTGGCTCAATTTCTTTATTTCGCCCTTCACCTAATTCGCCATCCACTACTCGTTTATTTGGTCGCCAAGAAGGTACATGGCGATAGTGGATGGCAGCCCCTGTCTCATGGAGAGTTCGTGCTAAACCTATAGCTGCATGTGTCTTACCTGTTCCCGGTTCACCATACAAGTACAAGCCAGCGAACTTATCACCAGTCCACTGTGCAACAATCTTCTCGGCAGCATCAAAAAAAACATCTAATTCAGGGTTGTCTGCACCTCGTTCTAAGTCTTCTAGAGTCGAAAACTGGTGTTCACGAGGAAAATTACCATAACTTCTTTCAAGCTGTTGGATAGGTGTATTCATGTGAACTATTATATAATGCTTAACCTTATTTGTCAATACCTAAATATTTAAACTAATACTATTGATATCATTATAGATTGGCAACAAAACAAAAAGACTCTCCAGAAACTGAAAAGTCTTTTATGGTGCAGCAGGTGGGTAAAAGTTTACACCTCATTAGTGATGAGATAGTTCGTTGGAGGAAGATTTTAGAACTTCCCTATAAGAGTATTTGTTAATTAGATAAGAGTTGGGAGTTACACTCAACCAAATTAGTTTGGTATAGCTTCAAATTTTGAGGCTAATGCACTAATAGATGGCTCTATTCCATTGTATTTTGCTATCCAGTTAGTGCAACCAGTTGGAGTAGTATCTGCAAGGGCATTTGTTGAGGTCTTAATTACAGCAGTGCCAGTACCTCCCCATGCCGCACCGATTTCTGCAAAAGCATAGTAATAACTTCCCAACTTGGTATACTTACCAGGATTTTGACTAACCCATTGTGCAATAGGTGTAGATCCACTTCCATTCGTAGCGATATAATCATCATTTGCTCCCATTTGATAGAAATGACCAACTTTTCCAGTTGCTTTAGTTGATTGACAGTTACCTACTGAATTAGCTAAATCCTTCGAGTCAACTTCTATACTGCATCCACCCAAAACAGTATCACCTGGTTGGTCACAGGTTTGGTTGGATACCGTCAAAGTATCACTTCCTTGATACGGTACTCTTACATCCCATTCAGTGATATTTATATATTTTTGTGTGTTATTGCTATTTGTATTAATAGTCGCTGGTTTTGGTGCTACAACTACGGTTTTAGTAACTACAACTGTTTTTTTATGATTATCTTTATAAACTAAAAAACCTACAGCCCCAATAAGAGCAACTATAACTAGAATTAATATAATCTCTACTGTGCCGAACCCTTTTTCGTTTTTTGATAGTTTATTCATATTGATTTAAGCATAAGCTTAGAGAAAATAAAAAGCAACAAAAAAGACCTCATATTACTGAAATCATAATGCTTATGCTTGGTGCAGCAGGCTGAAAAAAGTTTATACCTTAATAGAGATGAGGTACTAAGATGGATGGCTCTATTGGAAGAGCCATATCATGAGTATTTACTTAATACTTAAATACTTATCAGCATATGAACTAAGTACACCGTTTATCATTGGTTGGTACTTAGTGTTGTGCTTCTTAGCATATTTCTTATAGAGTTCTAGGCTGCGTTTATCTACTGAAATTGTAATCTTTTCTTTTTCACCTTTTCTCACAAGCTCTGCAGGAGACAGCAAAAAATCACTCACTATTATTGGATTATCTAAAGACTCGTCTATATCTTCTGGAGCATCCGTGTAACTAATTGTTTTGCTCATAAATTTTCTTTCCTTTCCGCCAGTATCCTGCACCAATGATGCGAATATGACTATTTCTTTTAGTAAACCTAACTGTAGCAATTCCACCATTGGATGTTTTGCCAATGCAGAAAAATCTATTTTCTGATGATGAATGAACTTTATCTTTTATGATTAGTCTATTCTTATCAAAGAATGCTTCTTGGGCTTCGTAGAACGATAGACCATGCTTCGTTATATTTTCAGCATTCTTACTATCGTGCCATTCAAAGTCCATACATACTATTATACATACTATTATATGGGTTGCAAATTAATATTTAAGAATAAAAAGACCACAACTAACTGTGGTCATAATACTTATGTTTGGTGCA
>JBAXGD010000033.1:0-4250 GCA_037139575.1 bacterium | reverse complement strand
AGTTTCGCTAGATCCGGAAAGTTTAAGTTTAACTTTTATACTGTCATGTGGCAGGAGAGATGGTTCCTAGTCAAAACTTTTGACTAGGAGGATATTGTTGTTCCTGAAAAGGGGACGTAATAAATAGCAAAGATATGGACTCATGAAATACAAAAAAATTATCCATTAATGAAATTGTTACAAATGTTGACTAAACTGATTGATACAAAAGCTTCAATCAAAGAAAATGTATTATCGAGGGTTAACCTCGATAATACATATATGCATACAAGATATTTAGAAAAATAGTATTAATTATTCGAATCTAATAAGTTTTTCCTTACTCTATTTTACTAACTAATAACTTAAAAATTTGAAATATATTTGGTTTATACAAAAAAATGCCTATTCTTGAACAAGTTCCATACGTTCAGGATCGTTTAGACCTCTATGGTCATCTCCTACAACAAGAAGTACTAGTGCATCATTTTCACCTGCATTGATAGCATGTGATATTTGACTTTCGACTAGGTAGCCAAGTCCAGGATAAAGATCATTCTTAACGCCATCGTACGTTAAAAAACCCTGACCTTTTAATACGAATAAAACATGCTTTCCAATGTGGGTATGCTCGGCTACTCCTTCACCAGCACCAAATCTAATCACATCAGCCCCAAATTCACCACTTTTCAGTAGAGGGGTACCTGTACCATCACTATTAATCATCTGTATTTCGCGTTCATTATCGTAAATTTGAAGATTTTCACCATCAAAATCAGCCCATGATGCTGTTTGTAGCTGATGTGATTCTCTTATAACTTCACTCATATATATACCATAACATAATAGTAAGATATATCAAATACTTTGAATAAATCATAGACCCCACAGAAGCTTATATATTGCGATGCTTTACTATGATATGCTATATCGTTTAATTTGCCTTCCAAGTTTAATTAGGGGTGTGATTCAAGTTAGATTTATATCACTGTATATATCTTTGGATGTTTCATCGATTTCTGATTTCAATTGTGGAAAAGGTACACCCTCACGAGCGCTTACACCCTCTAATGACCAGAAGATTCTTTCACTATAGCCTAATCCGCAAGCTGGAGGCATTCCGTACTCAAGAGCTTCAATAAAATCTATGTCAAGCATCTGTGCCTCATCATCGCCCTCATCTCTTAGCTTTTGTTGATCTTTGAAGCGGTTTAATTGATCTATCGGGTCATTGAGCTCACTAAAAGCTTTGCACATTTCACTTCCTGCGAAAACAAGATTAAACTGTTCCGTTAGTCTAGTGTCATCTTCGTTGGTTTTTGCTAGGGGTTGCATAAATACCGGAATATCTACTAGAAATACCGGTCCGGAAACTGTCTTACGATATTTTTTCCAAAGTTTATCAAGACTACGAATTCGATTATCGGCTTTTTTAACTTCTAATTTCTCTTCTTTCAATTTAGCTTGGATCTCTTCAATCGATGACTCAAAAACATCTATGCCAAATTCGTCTTTAAGTACATCTAGAAAACTAATTCGTTCAAAATGCTCTCCATTCCTGCCAAAGTCTAATATTTTACCATTTGCTAATTTAAATATTCTAGTTCCCCATGTCTTATCTGCTACATAACGAATCATTTTCTCGGTAAGCTCCATACCCATTTCCCAATCGGCAGTTGCCCAGTACCACTCCATAGCATTATGTTCTGGCAAATGCTCTTCACTATAGTTTTCATTACGAAATCTTGGACCTATTTCAAATACCTTTTCGAATCCTGCAACTAACAGTCGCTTTAGAGGAAGTTCGTGGCTGATTCGAAGATAGAAATCTTGATTAAGTGCATCCATGTGAGTGACAAACGGCTTAGCATCAGCACCACCTGCCGAAGCTTCTAGCACATTATTCATAATTTCGATAAAACCTTCAGAGATCAAGAAATCTCTAGTTGCTTGCCAGAACTTTGATCGACGTATGAATCTTTCTCTTACGTCTATATTCACATTCATATCTACGTATCGACGTCTTAAGCGTTCTTCTTTATCAGTGAAGCTTTGGTGATCTAGTGGTATTGGACGTAATGATTTAGTTATTAGCTTCAGCTCTGTTATTTCGAGAGATATTTCGTCGGTTTTTGTTTTAATAACTTTGCCCTTTGCTTCTACAAAGTCACCAGTATCAAGTAGACTAAGGTCTTTAATACTTATAAAGCCTTTCTTAGCATCCGATGGTTGAATAGTATGAGAACTTAAAAACAATTGAATCGAGCCTGAAATGTCTCTGACTACAATGAAAGCAATTTTGCCAAATTTCCTAATTGATTTTATCCGACCAAATACTGTTTCAACCTTTCCATCGAACGCTTCAAAGTCGTCAGATATCTCCTTGACCATGACAGTTCTATTGGCTCGATCTGGGTATGGGTTGTAGCCTAAACTTTGCAGTTTCTCTAATTTCTTTAAGCGTTCATTACGAAGTTCTTTTAATGTTGACATAAAGATATTATAACAAGAATTAGCTAGACGTGCTAAAAACTAATTAAAGAGGGAGAGCTGAAGAGGTAAGCGGAAAAGGCATTACATCACTTGTTGTATTAGTCTTCAAAAGCACTGCTAAAAATCTATTGACATTAATTCCTACTCCAGCCATTGGTGGACAACCATAGCTCAGTGAGTTCAAGAGATTATCATTTTTGAAAGATTGAGCTTTATTATGACTTCTTTCTTCCTGCATTTGAAAATTTGTAATTTGTTCTTGAAAGTCATTAACTTCTCCAACGATTTCAAATAATCTTTTTCCCTTAAAGAATCCGTAACCTCTATCTGCCTCTCCACTGTAATCTTGCATCTTTTTTGCAAGAGGAGAGATGCAGCTAGGAAAGTTACTAACAAAAGTTATTGACTTAAATTCTTTTGAGACTTTTCTTTTAATAACTTCATAACCAAATTTTGCTAGTTCGTAATCATAGTCTACTGATTTTCTAAAAATATAGCCTTCCTTCTTCGCTAAATTTAGAACTTTATTTTTTTCTGCTTTCCGTATATCAAGTCCAAAGTATTTATTTAGCGCATCCCAGAAGGTTACAGTAAAAATCTTTTTAGCCAAAATACGTTTCATCGAGGGATCAACGTCACTATCTGATAATTGCTCACACAAACTTTTTATAATATTTTGGATTAGATTTAACATTTCTTTACTATCTGCATATGCCCAGTTAGCTTCAAGTAAAGTAAATTCCATAAGTGATGGTGATTCATTTCTAAAGCAGTCTCCAACTTGAAATACCTTTTCAAAACCAGCTACTACTAACTCCTTGAGATAAATTTCAAGTGTCCCCCGTAAGTAAAGATCTCTTTCTAGTTTTCGGCTTTTAACTACAAATGCATCTGCCGTACCTGCGAACCTTGAATAGGATAAGACAGGGGCATCGATTTCCAGAAAACCATTTAGCCTAAGCTGTTGTCGAATAATTTCGATAAATGATGACCTAACTTTGATCATCTTTTTCAAGTCTTCATTGGCAATAATATTTAGAGTACGCTGACGATTTATATCAAACTTATTATAAGAAACATTCTTTAAAGCATTTGCTACTTCAATTGTGCTCTGAGAAATGATCAATAAATGTGAACATTCAATCGATAATTGTCCAGTCTTAGTTCTGGATGTCTTGCCTTCAGCCTTAACTATGTCACCTACATTAGGTAATGCAAGTTCCATATCTGCTATAACAAGCTGTATTTTACCCGACATATCAGTCATATCGCAAAAACAGTAGTTCTTCATTTTTCTTAACGCCACAATACGACCAGCAACCGTCACATTAACTGATTCAATTGCTAAACTAGAAATAATTGATCTATTCTTCATATTCTAAATCGTATAGGTAAATCGTATTTTTAACAAGCTGATACAGTCACAACTAATAATTTAATAAAAAAAGCATAAATACACATGAATAACAGCAAAGATTTAAATTTTTGGTTTGAAGCAGCGGATGTGTTGCGAACTATTAGTTAAGGCGATGATGAGAGCAATGTTATAAACTAAAAGAAGTAAGTTATGAAGTCGATTCAAAAGCTCTTTAAGGAGCTTATATATTTGTGCGAGAAAGTTATAGATTTGCTATCTTCAAACGTTAGAGGTAAATCGAGAATACTATAACTTTTATGAAGTATTCAGAGATATTTATTGGATTCTTGCTGGATTTATTTGCTTTGGCAGGGGAGATGGTTCCTAGTCAAAACTTTTACAGATGAGGATGTTAATGTTT
>JBAXGD010000032.1:0-4356 GCA_037139575.1 bacterium | reverse complement strand
AGAGCTATATCTTCAAGCATTTGGTGAGTAGCTCCATCAGGACCAACACTAACTCCAGCATGAGAGCCAACTATTTTTACTGGCTGATTATTTAAACAAATTGTAGTTCTGATTTGTTCCCAGTTTCTGCCGGGACTAAATGCGGCATAGCTACTAACAAAAGGTATTTTTCCCATAGCTGCCAAACCGCTACCTACCGTTACAAGATTCTGTTCAGCAACCCCAATTTCAATAAATCTGTCTGGAAATGCATCTTTGAATAAACTAATCTGAGTTGATTCTGTTAAATCGGCACATGCAGCAACAACATTAGTGTCTAGCTTACCGGCTTCAAGAAGTCCACGGCCAAAGCCCTTCCTTATTGGCTCTGAAACAAGTTCTTTACTTAAATCTAATATTTTAGTCATGGGCTTCACTCTTTATCTTTCCAGCTAGGGTTCTTAGTTCTCTAAGTGCAATCATTTCTTCTTCGTGGTTTGGTGGCTTACCATGCCAGGTATAATCATTCTCCATAAAATCTACGCCCTTTCCAGGTATTGTATGGGCGATGATCATTACCGGCTTATTATTAACTGCTCTCCCCATTGCACATGCGTCTATAACAGCTTCAATATCATTTCCATTTACTTCAATAACGTGCCAACCAAACGCTTCCCACTTATTCTTTAAGTCTTCCAGCGGCATAACAGATTCTGTGGGGCCATCTATCTGGATATTATTTCTATCTGTGATAGCAATAATATTACTAAGCTTGTACTTATTACATAGCATTGCAGCCTCCCAAACATTACCCTCATCCTGTTCACCGTCGCCCATGACAACATAAATCCATCTATGAGTAATCTTATCCATTCGCATAGCCAAAGCCATTCCTGCAGCCTGAGACAGCCCGCAGCCTAATGGCCCAGAAGTATTTTCCATGCCGGGAAGTCTCTGCCTCTCGGGATGACCCTGTAACCTTGAGCCAAATTTTCTTAGAGTCATGAGCTCCTTCTCTGGGAAATATCCAGCCTTTGCCATGGTGGCATATCTAACAGGCACACAGTGGCCGTTACTCAGAAGCAATATATCTCTGTCTTTCCAGTTTGGATTCTTGGGATCATTTTTCATTATATCGAAATAAAGCGCGGTAAAAATATCTGCCAACCCCAATGGACCAGCACTATGACCACTTCCAGCATGCTCTAGCATTCTAATGATGTTTTCTCTTATATCATTAGCAATTAATTCTAGGTCAGTTATGGAATATTTACTGTTCATGACAATTTTTCGATTAATTTATTGTAGGCACCGTGCTTATCTTCAGCTCCAGCGATAAAACCTCCAACGTTAAGTACGTCGACGCCTGACTTAATCAAAGATTTAATATTAGCGTCATTGATTCCACCATCCCAAGCAATTTCTTTACCGGGATATAGTTTTTTGAGATCGACAATTTTAGATGCAAGCTTCAAGTCTGCTACGCCACCATAAAAACCTAATCTGCCGGAAAAGATAAGAATATAGTCTATAAATTCAGAATATTCCTGCAGTGATTCTGCAGATTTATCTGGCATTAAGGCCACGCCAGTTTTTATATTATTTTTCTTCATCTTTTGGCTGAAGTCTATAACATCAACTTCAGATTCAGGATGAATAATAACGATTGATGGTGCGAGAGCTATTAACTGCTCTATAAAATCACCTGGTTTTTCATACATTAAGTGTAGGTCTACAGGAATATTCCAGGGCCAGTAAACTTCATCAATTCCTATAGTTTCATTTAGAGTAAATTTACCATCGCTAAGATCTACATGAAGCCTTTTAGCAAATTTACTATAGTCCAAAATATATGATTCGTATTGTTCTGAGTTAGCTGTAATGGTTGGACAAATAACTGACATATTAACCTAGCCTATCTAATTCATTAATTCTTCTATTGAACCTAGTTGCTCCAGCAAAAGGAGTCTTTAGCCATGTCTCAACTATATTAAGAGCATGATTTTCATCAATCAGCCTTGCAGGTAAACACAAGACATTACTATCATCGTCATTTCTTGAAGATCGGGCCTCTTCTAAATCCCAAACTACGCTAGCTCTAATCCCTCTAAATCTATTGGCGGCCATGGCCATGCCTTGGCCGCTTCCGCAGATCAAGATTCCCATTGGCTCATTCTCATCACTCGCAAGCATATCTCTAACTACTTTAGATGCAAATACCGGGAAGTCATCTTTAGGATCTGGGGATTTATCTCCTTCATCCACAACATCATAACCATTACTAATAAGTAGCTTATTAATCTTAGTCCTAAGCTGGTAACCATTGTGGTCAGAACCTAAAAATATTTTCATTGTTATACTGACTTGTTTAATATTTTTGCCGTATCAGCGACAACTTCAATTAGTCTATTTGAATAGCCCCATTCGTTATCGTACCAAGCGACAACTTTCAGCATATCTCCGTCTACAACAGCTGTAAGATTTAGGTCAATAATACAAGAATGGCTATTGCCGATAAAATCGCTACTCACAAGCTCTTCGCTAGTTGTAGCTAATATACCCTGGTAATATGGTTCTTTTTCGGCTTTTTTAAACACTTCGTTAACTTCTTCAACTGTAACTTTCTTTTTTGTGATAATTACAAAATCACTCAAAGAAACTACTGGGGTTGGTACACGGATGGAAAGACCGCCGAATATTCCTTCTAGGGCCGGCAATGCTTTGGCAGCAGCCTTTGAGGCGCCTGTAGTGGTTGGAACAATGTTTTCAGCTGCAGCTCTGGCTTCTCTTAGATCCTTTGCAGGAGCGTCTTGGAGTTTCTGGCTGGCTGTATAGCTGTGAACTGTGGTCATCATCGCTTTCTTTATTCCAAACGCTTGCTCTATTACAGAAGCCACTGGGGTAATACAGTTGGTCGTACAGCTAGCATTAGAAATTATGTCACTGGACGTTTCCAGCGCATCCTCATTAACTCCTAGGACAACTGTAGTTGCACCGTCGCCTTTGGCTGGAGCACTTAAAACAACTTTTTTGGCACCAGCAGTTATGTGAGCTTTAGCTTTTTCAGGGTCGACGAATAGGCCTGTAGACTCAATTACTATGTCTACCCCCATGTCTTTCCAGGGAAGTTCAAGAGGATCTTTGATGGCTAGTACCTTTATTTTCTCGCCATTAACTATGATATTTTCATCGTCGAAGGTAACTTCTTGATCATATATACCGTAAGAAGAGTCATATTTTAGTAAGTGTGCTAGAGTTTTCGTATCTGTTAAATCGTTAATTGCAACGATATCAATATCAGTTCGAGTGAAAGCAATTTTAAAGGCATTCCTACCAATACGTCCGAAGCCGTTGATGCCAATTTTTGTTTTCATGAAGGAGCCTTTCTTTTAATCTATATCTAATCTAGATATATTGTAAAAGCATAAGCCTTAATGTACAAGGATTTTAGGAGTTATTCTGCCTTAGTGATTGAATCTGATATAACTTTTTTGGCAGCAAGTTCATCACCCCACCCATTAAACTCAACTTTAGTTCCTGACCAGTCTTTTTTCCAGGCCTTATATTGTGAGTAAAAATGCTCAATCATTGGCTTAAAGTTAGGACCCAAATCTTCTAAAGTCTTTACATGGCTCATTGTGACATCATCTTTAGCTACACAAATAAGTTTTTCATCGCCTTCTCCGTCATCTACCATGTACAAAACTCCAATTGGTCTTGAAGGAACTACGACTCCGAGTGGAACTGATTCATCGATAACAAGAAGTGCATCTAATGGATCTCCGTCTTCGCATAATGTACCAGGAACATATCCGTAGTCTGCTGGGTATCCAAGCATTGTTCCATTAACTCTATCCAGTGTTAACATTCCAGTGTCTTTATCCATCTCATATTTGTTGCGAGATCCTTTTTGAATCTCAATAACTACATTGATATTTTCTGGGGCTTCTTTTCCGTAAGATACTTTGTCGCTCATCTGGACTCCTTATTTAGTTATCTATTTATAATATTCTATCTCATTATACCAACATCCAAAAACTACAAAGATTGTTATACTATAAATATGATTACAGCTAAGTTAGACCACGTAGTTAAAGAAGCTAATAATATTTATTCATTTTATTTCCATCCAGAGAAAAAAATAGACTTTACGGCCGGACAATTCGTTGAGGTTCATCTAAGTAACAGTAATCCTGATAGTAGGGGTACAAAGAGGTGGTTTACTATTAGTTCAGCCCCCGAACTCAATGATTTTTTTTCCATTACTACTAGAATGGCTGACAGTAGAGGAAGCAGTTTCAAAGAATCACTTCGCTCAATGAAAAAAGGTCAGGAAATTAAAATTAGTGACGCGATGGGCGACTTCGTTTTGCCGAA
>JBAXGD010000031.1:0-4367 GCA_037139575.1 bacterium | reverse complement strand
GGACAAGTAATCCAATACGATATTCGACATTGGATGAATTTCGAACTCCCTGAACACCTAGATGAAAATGAAATTGACGAATTCGCCAATGGTATAGCGTCAGGTTATTCATTTTTCATAGGAGTCCATGGATTATTAGCATTTCTTAGAAGCGGGGAAGATAACATTGATGATTTCTTTGTAAGCCAGCACCAAGATAACTATATAATTAATATGGATGATAGAGATGTTGAAAGAGTTAAGAACGTTAGATCTGGGCAGGCAATCATAGACAAGGTTAGCGACCCAGAATTTTTAGATGATAGTTCTGATTTAGCATTTATTGATGCGGGAAACTATACTTTCGAAGCAATCAGATTTGAGGCCTTGATGGATGAAGAGATACATAATATACATCAAATGCTTTCTTACAACTTTAGGGATAGTTTTGATAATAGAACAGTCGCTCATATTGAGGGTTTTAAGCATGGAATCGCCAATGCAATTGAGATGTTCATGCAAGTAAAACAAGAAAAACTAATTCGAGAAATCGAAAATAGTATATCTTAGGATATGCCTATACTAGTCTTAACTAGTTTAAGAGCTTCATCGGCTAATGGCCTAACTTTATCGGCACCTTCACTTAGTATCTGATCTATTTTGTTTGGATTTTTAAGTAATTCTAAATATACCCTGGAAGGCTCTTCAAATCTCTTAACTATCTTATTTAGAAGATCTTCTTTTGCTTCTTTCCAGCCAATACTGTGATTAACGATAGACTCACATAGCACCCGAGACTCTTCGTCGCTGGCTATATGGTGATAAATTCCATAAAAAGTAGTGGCCTTAAAAGATTCTATGGTATGGCTCGCTTCAGAATCAGTAACAATCTTTCTCACACTAGCATGCCAATCTTCTTCAGTTCCATATAAAGGTATAACATTACCGTAACTTTTGCTCATTTTTCTACCGTCAAGACCAGGAATTTCTTGAATATCTTTTTCAATTATATATTCGGGCAATGTAAGTACATTTTTAGAATATTTAGAATTAAACCTAGCGGCTATATCTCGAGTAATTTCAACATGCTGAACCTGATCTTTGCCAACAGGAACTTTATTGGCATTAAAAATTAGAATATCTGAAGCCATAAGAATAGGGTAGTTGTATAGACCCATATTAACGTCAGTGTCTACATCCTTATTATCTGCGCGATTTTTATCTACAGCGGCCTTATAGGCGTGCGCCTTATTCATCCATCCCTTAGGCACGGTTGCGTTAAGGATTGTCTCAAGCTCAAATATTTGTGGGATATCAGACTGCCTATAAAAATGACATTTTTTTGGATCCAATCCAGATGCAATCCATGATGCCGCAACAACATGAGTTAAATTCTTCAACTCTTCAGCTGATGAGATAGTGTTTAGGGCATGGTAATCGGCAATAAAAAAGAAACTACTCTCATTATCCTTGCTTCGCCTTAGAGCTGGTTCTATTGCGCCAAAATAATTACCAATGTGAGGTTGGCCTGTTGGCTTAATGCCGGTTAGAATAATATTTTTTTGTGTCATATATGTTTATCTATTAAATTTACTCTTTAATCATATATTTTAGAGGGAAGATTATCAAGAAGCACGCAAGTATTATTGGTTATGGCTTATCATCTCAACAGACAATACGTAGGCTGCTAATTGGTTTAACTTCATCTGATCAACAGTTGGGTTTTCAATGATTCCCGAGCTATCAAATTTTGGCAACTTTGCATCGGGATAGTCACCAATAGATCCAATGACCCAATCAGTGCCTTTGGTGTTTGGTATTAGATCAATATTAATAGCTCCTTCATGGCCCTTCTTAGAAGCGCCAACCATCAATCCCTGTATATGATTAAATTTTGGCTGTCCATTTTTTGTAACCCAATATTCTGTATCAGTATAAGTACCGGTCTTCGAATCAGTCATCATAATATCTATAGTTGAGCCGTCGTTGACTACATCAAATTTAATATGCTTGCCATGATGATTGATGAGTCTATAAGTATCCTTGCTTATGACATTTGCAACATTACAAACCGATTGGCTGATTTGTTTATCAATAGTGGCTATTTGATCATACTCATCCTGATAAATATCTTTAGAAAAACTGAGGTTATTCGGAAATATTTTCACACATTTCTCAGGAACATATTTATCAGCTCTTAGTGTATTCGACTGCGCACTATTATTACTGCAAGCACTTAAAGCCATCGACCCGAAGGCAAGAGATAAACCTAGACCGACTGATTTTATTTTGCGGCTAGATTCATGTTTCATATTTAGAGCCTATGCTTGAGTTTATCTGTTTCGTCTACGATCTCATGCTGAAGGATTTCTTCTAAAAGATCTTCTATAGTGACTACACCAACAATTTTATCATTCTTCTCAACTGCAATCATATGTGAATAATCACCGAGGATAAACTTCCTAAATAATGTATCTAGTGCCATTAAGCTACCAACTGTCTGTGATGGGTGAAGATAAATGTCATCAATCTCTACTGTTTCTTCATCAAAGTCTACGTCGACTAAGTCCTTCATAAGAATTACGCCGTAGAAGTTTGTAAGCTTACTATTAAATACAGGTATACGGCTATAGCTGTTGGCTTTCATCTCATCAATCTTGTCGGGAGTTAGTTTAGTATCTTGAGTGAACCAGTATGTTTTATCGATTGGAGTCATAATTGATTTAACTTGTTTTTCGCTTAGTCTTAGAGCTCCCATCATGATTTCAATTTCATCAGAGTCAAGTTCACTAGTTTTTGAATCAGTATGTTCAGCAATCAAAATACCAAGTTCGTTTCGTGACATTAAATAATGATTTTCATTACCAAGTAGTCTATCCAATAAAATATCAAGGGGTTTGGATATAGGATAAGTAATAAAAATTAAAACTTCCATTAAAGGGACTAACTTACCGGATAAATCTAGAGATCTTCTTATGAAGAAGGCTTGTGGGAGAACTTCAGAAAAAATAACAATCAAAAGAGTCGATATGAGTCCAGCCAAGAATCCGTTCAAGTGTCTTTCCAAGATCAGAGAAACTGCAGATATAGTACCAACGTTAGCAATAATAATACTAGCAATTGTTAGGTTACTGTTTCTTCTTAGTGGCAATAGTTTTTTGGCGTAAACATTCCCAAGTTTAGCTTTACGCTCTAAGTCTGGGATATTCAAAGACAATAGTGCTACATTGAGACCAGAATAAATCGCAGATAGAAAAACTAG
Source organism: bacterium (assembly GCA_037139575.1). Lineage (GTDB taxonomy): Bacteria > Patescibacteriota > Saccharimonadia > Saccharimonadales > UBA4665 > CAIYEO01. The sequence continues at coordinate 1,126 of JBAXGD010000031.1, read as the reverse complement.
GACTGCAACGATGATTAGTGATAAAAGTAAACTCATTTTCTTAAGAGACTATTATATACAAAATATGCCTAAATTTAAACTTAATTATTAAATCATGCAAAGATAAGACTTATCCAAGCAACTAGGCTATAATAAATATAATGATAGAGGTTAAAAATCTTACCAAAATTTATGGTAAAAAAGAAAACAAATTTACGGCCCTTAGTGACGTATCACTCAATATAAAAAGCAAATCAACAGTCTCAATCATTGGAAAGAGTGGCTCTGGCAAGTCTACTCTTATGCATATTATGAGTGGTTTAGATGAACCCACTTCAGGCTCTGTAGTGATAGGTGGTAAAAACATATTTGAAATGAGCGAGAGAAAAATAGACTCATTCCGAGCAAACGAAATGAGCTTCGTTTTTCAATCATTTTTCATAGAAGCCAATGCAACATGTCTGCAAAATGTCATGCTCCCGCTAGAGATAGCTAGAGTTAGTCTAACCAAAAGAAAACAACTGGCAATTGATGCGCTTGAAGCTGTAGAACTAGAAGATAAGGCTAGCGTGAAAGCATCTACGCTTTCCGGCGGTCAAAAACAAAGATTAGCTGTAGCAAGAGCCATAGTTAACAAACCTTCAATACTATTTGCCGATGAACCTACAGGCAATTTAGACAGCGTTACGGGAGATAAAATTATGGATCTCATATTTAGCCTCAACAAAAAACTAGGCTGTACAGTTATTCTAGTAACTCACGATAATGATCTCGCAAAACAAACCGATATGAGAATTAGACTAAAGGATGGCAAAATCGAATCAATAGAAGAGAGTAAGAAATAATGTTTTATGTAGATATAATCAAACGAGCACTGCGGAACCTACTAAGCGCTAAAGCCAGGACAATTCTTACCGCCCTAGCAATTGCTGTTGGGACATTTGCGCTAACCTTAACTCTTGGTGCCAGTAATGGTGCTCAAAATTATGCACAAAATATAGTTAAGACAAATTTTGATCCTTCTGAGTTGCTAGTAGCTAAAGACACTGGACTATTTAAAAGGCAAGATGCTTCACGGCCACAATTATACGACCCAAGCTATGGATCAATAACTACATTTGGTGGAGAAACTAGGCAAGTAAAAATG
>JBAXGD010000030.1:0-4506 GCA_037139575.1 bacterium | reverse complement strand
ATGGGACCAAATTGTTAAAAATACCTGTAAATTTTACCATAACAGAGAGGAAATTAAAATACCCCAGATGAAAACCTGGGGTATTTATTACTTAAGAGAGCGGTCAGTCATTGCTCGTTAAGTTAAACATATCATATATGGAATAATAATTCTAGTGTTTATCCACAGTTATGATAGTTTATTTGGCTGAAAGTACTTTTGAATATGCTCTGTGCGCTACAGCTGCAATTAATGTAACGGCTGCAAATATACCAATCATATCTCCAGGACCAGTGTTAACTAGTTTTGTTGGAGGCGTAACAGGAGTTACTGGGTTTACTGGCTGGTTCTTTATAATAACCGTAGCCACGCATCCATTACTCGTTACATTACCAGATGAAGTGTCAAGGGTAGCTCTTACATAATATGTGCCGTTGGCTGTATAAGTGTGTGAGTAAGGTAATTGACTAGTTTTTATAGTTGACTTGTTACCGTCACCGAAGTCTAGTATTAGGTTAGCTACGGTTGAATCACCTGCTGTATAGCCAACGCTCTTAACTCTTACCGTTCTGTAATCACTATCAAGTGTAATTAGATTACATGTAGGAGGAACTGGAGGCTTCTGAGGGACAACAACCTTAACTGCTAGAACAACATATACTCTTTCATCCCAACAGCCCCATACATCACCAGGAACCTTTTCGCTTTGAATTGAAGCTCCGCTAGTAATGATTGAATCGCTTAGAGGCAATACGCCAGATCCAATACTGTACTGGCTAGCTGAACCAGTAATATATTGTAGTTCAACTGGTTGACCATTACAGATAACTGAAACTTTATCGCTAACCGTTGCAGCATTATTTGCGCTAAGTGTTGCAGTTGGACTAAAAGTTGTAGCTGATGTGCTTGAGTCAGGTAATGAAACTTGTACCTTGGCACCGTGCATTACACTCGGGCCAGAACCATTGCCATTGTCATACTGACTTGCACCGTTGTGAACGTAAATATGTAGTTGAATAATCTGGTTATTAGTACAGCTTGAATTAACTGGATCTGCAAAAGCAGTTGTTCCTTCATTTAGATTTCCATTAACCGGGACTCTTCCTTGAAAGAAATCCTGCTCACCATCAGATGGCATTGGAGCTGGAAGATTGCTTCCACTAAATACGTTAAATGCTGGAACTGGAGATGGAGTTGTTGTGGGGCCAGTATAAGGTATAGCTGCGTGTGATACGCCAGTTGCAATTAAAGCTACTGCAGCAAAACTTGCTAAGGCTAATGTAATTTTTTTAGTAAAGTTGAATTTCATAATATATATCCTTTATTCCAAGTTAATTACAGATTACGTAAGGTGGGTTAGGTGTACATCCAGGATTAGGGCCCTTCGGAAGAGTCGTAGTAGTCTCCGGGATTGTAGTAGTAGTTGTTGGGGGTGTAGGGATTGTAGTAGTTGTTTCGCCAGTACCGCCGCCATTACCACCGTTGCCACTGTTGCCACCATTACCACCGTTGCCTGAGCCTGAACCGCCGCCTGTATTACCTGTGGTACCAGAATTGGCGCCATTTCCATTGCCAGCGTTGCCACCAGTATTGCTAGAGCCGCCGTTAGGACCAGTATTAGCAGTTGAGCCATTACCATTTTTACTGGATGAGTTTCCAGCTAATGAAATTATTCCTTGAACATAAATGTAACCCTGATCGGTTATTAGAACTGAGTTGTAGCCAGGTTGATCAGCTTTTCGGCTCTTAAATTCAACACCCTTAAGTGAGCCAGTTAAATGAACTTGCTCTAAGGTTAAATCAGAACCACTATTAGTCTTAATATGGTTATTTGAAGTATCTCGAGTTGGAACCAACTGAGTCACTACCTGACCACTGCCAGCCCAATTACTATTCCAGTTACCATCTTCATTCATTACAGTAAAAGCTGAGTTACATGCAGTTTGTTGGGCTTCATTTCCGCCACTCACAGAACTAAATGATGCTACTGATACAGCGAATTGATCTTGATAATTATAAGTATTTGGTTTAGAGGTTCCATTTTCTGAAGGAACAGTAATTGCTGAAGTAATTGCTGCCAATGAACCGATATCACCTTTACCTGCAAGTGGACCATTAGAGCCAAAAAGACTCTTAATGTAACTTTTAGTAGTGGTATTGCTGTCTACAGTTCCCTTTGGTAAAAATGCAGCACTATTATATTTAGATGAATCAGCTGCAGAATTGGCATTATTAAAAGTAGTACAATTTGCTTTAGCTTGAGAAGCAGTTACTTCTGGATTGGCAGGGCTTCCATTATGACTAGAGCCACAACCAGCGGCTAATAAACTCATAGCGCCAATAGTTCCAGCGGCTAAAATTCTAGCTGAATTATTTTTTGCTGTGTTGAATGCTCTTTGAGCTAGATTTTGTGTATTGGTTGCAGTATCAACTGCTGGACTTAATTTTTCCATTTTTTCCATATCAATCTCTCTTATAAATTAATTAAATTAACTTCATTTATAGAGGCCTTTATATCCCAAAAAACTACTCTTCTTTAACCACTATATATTATCACAGCATTGGTGTTTTGTCAATATTGTTGTAATGCTTATAATCTGTTAATTGCTCTTGCTATCTGACTATCCGCACTTTTAACACTAAAGCCATTGATCTCATTTTGGTCACTTATTACTCTTGCTACGGAAATACCTATTCTTTTTAGTCTTTCTACTATTGCTTCATCATGAACTTCAAGGCCTTCATTAAAAGAATCTACATCTCTATCTTTCCAAAGACGTATCTCTCTTGAGCCTCCAACCCCTAGTACAGCTTTTCGTCCTCTCAAATCATCTATATTAATGTCATATTTATGATTCACCTTTATGCCTACCGTTCTAGAAAACACATGATCCACATCCTCTAATGGGAGTCTTTCGAAATCGCTAAGAATAAAAGCTAGTCCATTCATGCACAAGTCTGCTGTTTTTGTAGCAGCGACAACTGGGTCTTCTGTGCCCTTAATTGCATTCGCTCCCAATCTGAGCAATTCTTGGCTAAGCTCTAAATCATCACCTATGACATAGCAGTTAATCCTATCTCTTATGGCTGGCATTGCTCTAGATATCTCTCCAATAAGCGTGCTGGCGAGCTTGGATTTAATTTCAAAAATATCTGATCTAGATCCTGCTTTAGAGTTATGTAGAATTACATTGGCTTCAATTGGACGATTTGGAATTACCTGTCTTACGTATGGCATGCCAGTAATCATACTCATAGTGGACATTGGATCGATATCTATTGGAGTATGTTTATTTGGGTCGTACTCGAGTTCACCAATTTTGATTCCACTAACTCCAGTTTTTACCTCGAAACTAGTATGTCTTCCTCTCGAATCAAATAGATTACTAGGAAGATCTGCAAGTGCCGATTCAGTTTGAGAGAATTTAGGCATGAATTACCTTTTAAGCAATTACTTTATTAACAAAATTATTAATTTCGGACTCGATATTTTCACTAGTAACAATCGAACCTAATCTTGCTGATGCGGATAGCTCAATTGCTTGACGTAAATGTTCAATAGTAGGCTGGCCACCTGAGAATAAACCGAGAACTTTAGTAACTTGGCCAACTTGTCCAAATAAACGACTCGTTTCGTCGATACCATAGTCATTCTTGTAAGATTTTATTGCACGGTCTATTGCATCAACAGCTAAGTCACTAATCTGATCTGGCAGTAAAGTAGTTTTTGCAACTTCTCTAATTTTTGCCAATTCACTGGTACTAATTATTGGCTTTATTTTTGAAGGATCAGGATTAATTCCGTTAACAAGCTGTCTTTTACTAAACTGTGACAAGTCACACCCCATGACTGCTCCGACTTTGTTCCTAGATGCATATGCAACAGAAACCTTGAATGTTGACTGATGCACTTCGGCAGGGTTCATAGTTGAGATTAATAGCATTAAACTATCAAGTGCAACTCTTCCTGAAGTTGTAGTAAGTGCGCGTTCTTCTGGGGCTTCAAGCAAAGCATTGATTGCAAGAGGGTTAATTCTTGTTAATTCATCTGCGAATATAATTTTTGTACTTGGCTTAACTATAGGTTCAACAGTATGAATTGAAATTTTTTTGGTGGATTTTCCGTTCATTATTTCTTCAGTATCGATAGGTGTTGTTCCGCCAACCAATCTTATTGGTTGAAGCTCAGCATCTGTAGGTATACGGCTAACATCATCCGGATTAATATCGGAGACTATTCTTGGAAGATAATTTGCAAGGGTTGTTTTACCACCTCCAGGTATACCTGAAAACATAACAGTACCAACAACTAGACCAACTAACGCAGCTTTTTTAGCCAATTGTTCGTCATATAATACATGCCCTAATTGTTCAGTACCATTCTGATGATAGCTTTGGGATAATTGATAAATTTCTGGTAATACTTCTTTATTCATTGTAGTTTCCTTCCGATTGTAATTATTTGCCTGTTATATTTCTGTCGAATTTAATATATCTCCGGTTTGCGGCTAAACTCACAAATGCACC
>JBAXGD010000029.1:0-5186 GCA_037139575.1 bacterium | reverse complement strand
GAATTATCATCAGAAATAACAAGTACAGCATTGCTCTTATTAATGCTTTTAGATGTGTCCTGATTACTACTAATCTGAGTTAGCGCGGATGTTAAAGCTTGATCAAGTGGAGCAATACCAAAAGGATTATCTGAAGCAACCGACTCAGGCTTAGAAACTACTATCTGACCCGATCCTGCAATCAACACTTTAGAGTCGAAATTTTTATTTCCAGAAAAAGATGATGCGATATCATTAACAGATCCAATAGATCCGTCGCCTATAGTATAACCAGAATGATCAACGACTATTTCAATGCTTGATGGTTCTTTAACCTTAGCGCTAGATCCCTGAAATAACATTCCCACGGATCCGCCCAAAAAAGCACCAGTTAAGGCAAGTGGCGCAATAAAACGACTAGCATTCTTTTTTATTTTAGAGACTTCACTGGAAGAATTGATTTCATTAGCGGTAGACTCATGAGACAAAGATATGCCTCCAAGATTTTCACTAGCCTTTTTAACAGACATAGTGTCAATCGCTAGGCCTGCAATATATCCAACTGCAACTCCAGGAACAACAATGGGAAATTGTTCTAACATTTGAGTTATTATACTTTTATATTGCTATTTTGTCAATGTTTAGCTCTTCATTGTTTTGGGTAGGCTGAAGCCGAAAGTACTGCCTTTATTCTCTTTGGTTGAGAAGATTATAGATCCTCCTTGAGCAATAATAACCTTCTTAGCCATAAACAAACCAAGTCCAGTGCCATCAGGTCTAGCTTTCTTTGCATTATCTGCTCTATAGAATTTTGTGAATAGATGATGAGCAACAGATGCTGGGACTCCTATTCCAGTATCAATCACCTTTAGCTCAATTTTAGAGCCTTTTTCCTCGAGTTCTATAGTTATTTTACCGCCAGCTGGGGTGTAATAGATGGCGTTATCTAAGAAATTCATGATTACCTGTCTGGTTTTAATCTCGTCTATATTCAAAATTGGGAAGTCTTTAGGTTTCTTATAGTACATCTTTAGGTTTCTGGCTCTAGAAATGTCTTCCAGTAAACCTATTTCTTCAGTGATTATCTCAGATAAATCACAATCAGTTCTCTCTATGACAAACTTTCCAGTCTGCAATCTAGAAATGTTGAGAAGGTCAGATATTAGATAGACCATTCTTTGTGAGCTATCAAATGCTTGGCTCAACATTTTATTCTGTTGGTCTGTTATCTTACCGACATCACCCTCCAAAACCATACTTACGTATCCTTTGACCGATGTTAAAGGAGTTCTGAGTTGATGGGACGCCATGCTAATAAAATCATCCTTGTTTGAGTCGAGCATTTTTAGTCGAGCATTTGCTTTAGTTAACTGACGAGTAGCAACTTCAATTTTCTCCTGTAATGTCTGATTAAAGCTTTCAATTTCTTTAAACCTAATTGCATTCTGTAAGGATATTGCAATTTCATCAGCTGCAATACGTAGAAATATTTTGTCAATTCCGTTATATAAAGATCCAGCTTCTTTATTGCCTATAAATATAAATCCTAGGTCGTTTTTGTCGGTTCTTAGTCTTAGCACTATTGAGACATTCTGCTCTTGAAGGAATTTCCTTAGACGCCGATTCCTTTCTTCAATCAACTCATCTGTAACAATAAGCGTATCTTTTAATGATGCCAAAGATTCTACAGCATCCCTGTAAAGACTTTTGTGAGCTGCATACAATACGTACTTTATAGATGATGGCTTAAGCGCTTCGGTGATAATTTTCTTACTACCTTCCGTAATATAATTAAGATCTACGCTCCCAACAAGCAAATTACTAAGCTTATCGAGTATGACTTGAGGCTCATAATATCCTCTGTAGAATAATTTATTAGCAATACGATTAAATATATTTCTTAAAGGCTGAAAAGCTATAGCGACCAGCAAGTTGGAAAAAACCAGTATTGCTATGGCGCTAGCTGCTAGGTTAGAACCAAGTAAATGAGTAGTAATTAAAAGAACTGGAACAATGAGCAACAAAGCTACGGCTACTAAGGTTATAAGATAGCCTAGAGATCTTACGATGACTAGCCTGATATCGAATAGTTTGTGCTTAACGATTGTGTAACTAGATATTCCAACCAGTAATGCGATTCCTAAGTATGATAAATCTCCTGAGTATAAATTTATAGTCTTAGAATTTGTGATGAATGGAATGATGAGATTGCTTACAACTATTGTTATTGATGCAGCTAATAATCCAATTAAAATATATGCTAATTGAGCTTTTTCATCTGATTTTGCTCTTCGATAACCCAAGATAAGTTGGATTAATCCAAAAAGAACCATTAGTCCCAGAAAAGTTGCGTAGATATTAAAGCCAGATCCATATTTTAATGAAAGTGATCCTTGGTTGTAGCTTATAGTAACGACCCAGTTTGTTAATGTTGAGAAAGATAAGGCTAAGGATACAAATATGATAGCGAATTCATAAATCGTATTTTTTTGAGTTGGTACATTATGATAAATTAGCCGGTAAACAAAATATACGAAGCTACCGGCAAGCAGCGGGCCTAAGAAAAAATCGCCATGACTAAAGAACTGTGAATACTGATGAGTTTTGAAGTTGGCACCTATATAATTGGCAATCATCCAGGCTCCCACCACAAATGAAAATACAGCAAATGACCAATTGAGTCGGAGTTTGTAGTTTCGGAGCAGAACTAGTGCTCCAATTACCCACATAGATAAAACAATTACGGCTGTGAAAATATTCAAAAGCATTACCATTATGGTAGTATCTTTTGAATCAAGTATCAACTAATCTGTTGGCTCTGCGTCTTTAGAGTTGGCTGCATTCTTAATGCCACTTAGTATCATCTTTCTAAATGTGACCGTTGCGGCGAGATCCAAGGCGCCAAAGCTGAGTGCCCCCCAGGCTTCTGGCGGTAAATATTTCATAACCCCTGCTGTTAGTATTCCAAATTCAGCAACGGCAGCAGTAGTGTTTGTCCAAAAGCCAATCTTGAACATCTTGCTATTGTCCGTATGAGTAGCAATATCTTTAAATTGGCTTTTGATTTTCAGAGGATTCCTAACTTTAACTCCAACAGCGCCTAAAGCTAGAGCCGCACCACCAATCCAAGCTGCTTCACCTACCAGGAGTCCGGAACCTACCCATGGTGCCGCATCAATTACCTTATGCTCTAGTTCGTGCATTGGATTAATAGCTAATGTTACCGCCACACTTCCAACCAACGCAGCTACCGCCAGCTTATTTTTCTGACGAACTATTGTTTCTTTGGATCTAGTTAAGACACCTTTATGTACCAAAGGTTCAGCCAAGACTGATTCCATAGCTATAGAGTCATCTGCTGAGTTATCATAATTATTATAATTTTCCATTTTATCTAAAACACCTTATTGGTCAATTTATTCGAGTGAGACATAGCCCTAAAAGCTGAGCCCACTATGGTTGTTATTGGTCTGAATGCTAATTTTTTTGGAATTGGATTTTTGTATGCACACATTACACCATAATTCATAGATTGTCCATCCTTATATGCATCCGGCACAAGCTTAATGAACTCACACCCAACCGATGCATATAGCCTGAGCAATCTATCAAGCGGGACTTCTTTACCGTCAATTAGTTTTGTTTTATTGAAATATTCATTAGCATATTCGTCTAATTGTTCTTTTGAGAGGCTACCAAAATCTTGCTCTCGTTTTTTTGATTGTCTTTTAACCCAATTCCTAAGCCCTGGTAGTCTGCTCTCAAAGAAACCCTGCTCATATCCTTCTTTAATGAATTTGCCAATAATGTTAGCAATGAGCATATTTTGTCCACCAGCCAACGAACCTTCCGGCAGAACAGATAAGCTAACTACGTAGATATTCTTTCCCTTGGGATCGAACATCGTATCGAGAGTTCCATTATCCGTAATCTCCTCCCAGGATGTGAATTCCTCGGGTTTTTTGCTTGTTGGACAAGCCATTATAAAACCCACTATTTTGCCATGATTTTCTAAAACTTGGCACCAATCATTGTCTATTTTTTCGAGTCTGCCCTTAAACTTCTCAACTAAGCTACTCCTCCACTCATCCTCGGCAACATCATAATCTTTATAGACGGCGTTGAAGGCCTTAATATCTACGTCCACCAACTTTTCAACATCATCGATTGTGGCTTTTCTTAGAGTTAATTTTTTGGGTCTGTCAGCTTCTATATTATCTACAACTGGAATGATTGCTGCTTTTGGAATAAACGTAGATTGTGGTTCTTCAGGCTCAACCTGTTCTGAATATAATCCATCTAAAACCATTCGCGATTCATCTATTAAAGCAAGTCTATCGGATTCATCAAATTCAATAGGTGCCGTATCTAATTCAAATACTTCAGGAGTTATCTCTTGATCAAATAAATTTTCGTTATTTTGGAATTTTTCTGGATTATCCATATTGTTTGCCCTCTAAACAAAAAAACGAAACTGGAGATCCATATAAAAATAGCGCACCCAGTTTCGTTTATCTTCTAAAATACGAATTCTTATTTCTAAGAATGATACTATGATTCTAGAATATATATTCATTAAATGCAAATGCTTATAACGGAGTTAGTCAAATGTATAAGGTAGCTATTATCGAAGATAACCAGCCGATTAGGGATATGTATAGCCTTAAGCTAAAAAATTCAGGTTACGAGGTTTATACCGCCACTAACGGTCAAGAAGGTCTAGAGCTACTCGAAAAGATACGTCCAGAACTGGTTTTACTAGATATAAATATGCCTATTATGAATGGTGACGAAATGCTTGAAAAATTACGAGCGACAGACTGGGGTGCACTGTTAAAAGTCATAGTTCTTACTAACCTTAGCAAAGATGAGGCGCCATCAATTCTAAGATTTTTAAATGTTGAAAGATATATCGTAAAGGCCCACTATACCCCTGCTCAAGTCATGAAAATTATAGAACAGGTAATTGATAATATGTACAAAAAGCACAAATAATCGTAGAATAAACTTAACTATGAAGAAGATTGCCATCATAGAAGACGATCAGGCCATATCTCAAATGTATCGAATGAAATTTGAAAACGAGGGCTATGAGGTTGAGACGGCTGAAAATGGTGAAGTTGGACTCGAATTAATAAAGAAAATGAAACCGGACATTATTCTTCTAGATGTAATGATGCCGATAATGAATGGTGATGAAATGCTTG
>JBAXGD010000028.1:0-5352 GCA_037139575.1 bacterium | reverse complement strand
GCTGTATTGATTTTATATATCTAATTCACAGATATATTTCTAGATAAATAAACACAATAACAAACTGCATAAAGCTATTGCTTATAATGCAAAAATATAGTATAATATATTAAATTCATAGGAGATTTTATGAAACAAGCCGATACACAATTTGAACATATTGACCGTCCAATATTAAGAGACGTAGATTCATATGTAGAGGGAGTATATCCCCTACCCGGAACAACCGAAACACCAGATTTTGATTCACAACAAGTAATGGGCAGATATGTTCTTGACCGATTCGTAGGAGAAAATTGTGAACCAAAAACTAGATTAATTTTACGACCTAGTGGTAGAACAATGCCAGGCATCAGTAGAGATGTTGTTGGGTCAAAAGATGTCACTAGATTTAGAAGAACTCAGGAGTGGTTAATAAGACCAAGAACTGCACTTGCTATAACTTTAGGTTCTCTTGTGCTATTCAACACTCTTGGCAATCTTTCAACTGTTGAAGGCGCCGCTAAAAGCGTAGGACACGAAATTAGCAATGCTTTTTCAGGTGAGAATAATGGTACTCCAGGATCAATTGAGCATGTAGTATTGAATGCTCAAACCGGAGATAGCGTAGAGTCTACTTTTGTTGATCCAAAAATTACCAAAAGCTTTGTTGATCAAGTTCAAAAACAAGTGAAGGATGGCGCAACACTGAGGAGTATTCATGTTACGGGAAATACTTCTGACGAATGGGTTGGGGCTACAACTTCGATCGGCGTAAATAACGCACAAAATTATTATCTTGGTTTTGCTAGAGCTAACCAGGCTGTTGCGCAACTTAATCAGGATGGCCTAAAAGTAAAACCTGGACAGTTAGTAGTATCTCAAGAAGAACATGTAATTAGTCCATCCACTGAAGCTAAGTTACAGCAAGAAGTACAAGCTGCTGGTTACTCAGATATTACCCAAGCTGTTACAGCTGAAAATAATTCTCAGATTAAAAATAAGTCATTGGCCCAAAAAATTAAAGATACTTTTACTAGTTTGAAAAATCGAGGCGTAAGATTAGATGCAACCTTGACTTCGAATAAGGTTGCCATACCTAGTGCCCCTGATAAAGATCCAATTATTCCAAAACCTGGATTCAGATGGTTTATACCTATGATCCCTATTCGAAGACGGGAAATGTACGATAAAACAGTTCCAGTTAAAAAGTTTTCATTCAACCGATCTCAACAGTTAATGAGACCAGAATTATTAGTTGAAGATCAAGATCAGGCATGGCTAAGGATAAGACCAGAAGCTATTGCTCCAGACCAAACTTTAATTGATGATGCCTGGGCATACACTCGTAAATATGAGCATCTTATGAGAGAAGGAAGAATAGCCGATTTATTAAGAGTAGATTTCAAAGACGATAAGGGCGAAGCTAAAAGCATTAGAATTATGTTCATAGATTCCGCGCCTTCACAGGAAACTATAGATAATTTCAGCAACTTATTGGAAAGATTTGCTAATATGCAGGGTGGTAAAATTGGCGATAATGTAAAGGCAATATTTGTTTATCCAAGCGAAAACGCTGGAACTGAACACGGTGATCCTAAGAAAATAGCTTTAGGAATAGATGACCAGAGTGATCGGAACTGCCAAGGAACATATACATATCCTTTGAAATTAGTTGAATTACATATGCCAACAAATCTTAATCCAGATGAATTATCTGGTCTCTTAGATTCATTCAATGGACCAAGTTGGGTTTTGTCTCATGAAGTTTCCGGTCATGGAACGGATAGAGATGACACACCTCAAGTTCTTGTGCCTGTAAGAGCTAGAGGGATAGCAAATGCTCATATAATTCGTGGTGACGTAAGAGCTCGTAGTATGGAACTAATTCACGATAGATTAAAGGATCTTCCAAGACCAGTGGGTCGACTTCTAGGATTATTTAGAGGTAACGCTGATCCAATCGAATATGATATTACATATACCGTTCAAGACAATAATGGAAATACTGTAACTATAAATGAGCCTGTGAGAGTTGATGAGCGCAGTCCATTATTAAGACACGCTAAATCTTCAACGATAGTTGGCCATAAGAATACTCAATATGCTGCTACTGATGTGGGTGAGAACTATGCTGAAGTTGCAGCTTCTGTAACAACAGGTATTACAGTCCCTTATAGGGAAACAAATAGTACCATTGTCCAGCAAATGAAAACTGATGATGGTCAACTTGCGAGTTTCGCTGAAGGTTATCGACCAGATCAGGATGCGCAAGATGTATTCACAGAAAACATAGATGCAATCAGGGGCTCATTCCCAGCTGAATTCAATCAGCCTAAGAACGTCAGTATTAGTCACATAAATCCTTCTAATGATCCAATCATTAGAAGGGAAATGCTAAGGGTTACAAAATTAGTTTCTCCAAGACCGCAGGATTTGATTGCCATATTAGCAAGGGTAGCTCGAAGGAATAAATAATGTCTGAGATTCTTTTAGGCTACGTAGACAGCTCTTTTTTATCCGCTGAAAGAAGAGGCGGCCGTAGACCCCAAAAATCTGGAATGGGACCTTCGGGTTCTCGTTCAGAAGACTTAAGTTCGGGTAATTTAAGAATTGCCCGAAAACTCCAAATCAACGACCAAGATTTAAGTTCCGGAATCAGAAGTAGTTGGAAAGGATATGATCTAAGTACGGATTTTCAGCCAAAAGGTATAGGTGGATTTGCTGTAACAATATTAGATACAGCACAAAGAAAGCTGCAGCACAACGATGGCTTGAAGAATGATGATAGTATAGAAACAATTGAAGCTAGGCTACGGAGGAATAATCCTGAACTATTCGAACCCATGACTAGATTGGCCTTGGGAAGATTGGCTCTTTTTGGTAATTTGAAATCTGAAAATGCAGGAGTATATATTGGACTAACTTTTGCTGACATGAGAGTTCAGTCTGAAATAAGAGATGTTTACGAGACAACAGAGAATAATATTTTAGGTGTACATTATTCCGAAACAATCCCTGAGCATACAGCACACATATCTATCGGTTGGGCTAAAAATCATGATGTTGGCGGAGAGATAATTCGCCGGATAGAAAGCCAAGCAAGCTCCTTGCCTGAATCTATTTCTCTTAATCCGGCTAGTTTGGTACTCAAATAGCATTCTTGGCTAGCATAAGTATAATAAAAGAGTTATTATCTTAAATAGCCCTTACAAAAAGTGGTATAATTGTAATTGATTATGCTCAATAAAATAAAAAAAATCACCAGTAAAACAAAATCTAAGTCTAAGGAAGATAGTCAGTATATTGTCGCCCTAGATATAGGTACGGAGTTTGTTAAGGCATTAATTGGTAAAGTTGGCCCGAATGGTACTGAGATTATCGGGGTAGGTAGGGCACACCAGTCTCTCAGTGACATGCAAGCCGGCGCTATATCAGATATCACATCAGTAGTCGAAAACTGTGACAAGGCCCTCTCTGAGGCTGAGAAGCAAGCTGGATTGAGCGCAAGGAGTGCTGTTATTGGTATTGCTGGAGAGTTAGTCAAAGGAACTACAATCACAGTACGTGTTAAGCGAAAAGATGCCAAAGTTCCGATGACTATTGAAGAAATAGAAAGAATCATAAAACTTGTTCAGCAAAAAGCCCAAGACAAAGCCAAACAACAGCTTTCATGGGAACTGGGTGGTAAAGATATTGAGGTTAGGCTTGTTAATAGCGCATTAGTGAGCATAGACATAGATGGATATCCTGTAACTAATCCAGTTGGTTTTCAGGGTAGCGATGTAGTCATTCAGTTATTTGCAGCATTTGCTCCAATGATTCATATTGGAGCGCTTGAGCGAACTGCTCAACAATTAGATCTAGATCTATTAGCAGTTGCCGCCGAGCCTTTTGCTGTATCCAGATCAGTTATTGGTGACGATCCAAATGCTAGTATGAGTGCAATACTTATGGATATTGGCGGTGGAACAACCGATATTGCCGTTATCAATGACGGAGGAGTTCAGGGTACCAAAATGTTTGGAATTGGTGGACGGGCATACACTAAATCAATAGAGAAGGAACTTGGAGTGGATTTTGCTGATGCTGAAGAGCTTAAATTAGGACTAGTTAATAACAAAACTCCATCTCAAAAAATTCCTGCAGTAGAAGCAGCCCTACATAAAACTCTGGATGTATGGCTTGGTGGAGTAGAACTAGCTTTAAGTGAATTTCCTAAATTAGATCACCTGCCTAATCGTATGCTTTTATGTGGAGGCGGTTCATCATTAGACATGGTTGTAGAAGAACTTGAGAGAACAGATTGGTACAGACAACTACCGTTCACTAAGAGACCATCAGTTCAATATATTAAGCCTAGTCAGGTAGTTGGCATTGTTGACAAAACCGGTATAGTAAACGACCATACTTATATAACCGCAATGGGATTATTGCGCGTTGGACTAGACACTTTGCAGCAGGCAAACAATACGGCAACAAATTCGATAAGAGAAAGACTCGATAGGATATTAAGAACATGAGTACTGAAGACATTAAAGATACAATATACATAGATGTTGATGAAGAAATTACTGGAATCATCGATAAAATCCAGGAAAGCGATAAAAAAGTCGTAGCTTTGGTGTTGCCAAAAAGAGCAAGTGTTTTTCAGAGTATAGTAAACCTAAAATTATTAAAAAGAGCTGCTGAGAAAAATAGTCAGAATCTAGTTTTAATAACTTCCGAATCTAGCATATTACCAATAGCTGGTGCCGTTGGAATCCATGTAGCAAAGACTCCTCATTCTAAGCCTGAGATTCCTGTTCATCCAGATAGTGTTGAGCAATATGAAGATGAATCTATGGACTTAGATAATGGTAGAGAATTTGATCCAAAATCTTCAAAAGAAAAAGCTATTGGTGAGCTAGCTGCAGCAAGTGGCGTTGCTCTAAGCGAGGAAAAGATACATAGGCCTGAAGACATTGATGAAACGATAGATATTAGCGATGACGCATTAATGAATGATGCTACCGGTAAAGGAGAGAATGAATCTGGTAAGTCTAAGAGGTCTAAGAAAAATAAGAAGAACAAAAAAGATAGTAGTCTCAAGGTCCCAGATTTTAATAAGTTTAGGAAAATATTGGTAATAGGAGGAATCGTAATTGTCTCCTTAATAGTATTATTCTTGCTTTTTGGTAGTCAATTAAATAAAGCTAATATTACTATTCAGACGACTTCTCAACCAGTTAATTCGAGCATTACCTTAAATCTAGATACGGCCGCAAAATCTCTCAATACTGCAAATTCAACTGTTCCTGCAGTCGCTCAGTCAACACAGAAGAGTTCATCTCAAAGCGTGCCTACTACAGGTCAGGTAAATAATGGCAATAA
>JBAXGD010000027.1:0-5591 GCA_037139575.1 bacterium | reverse complement strand
ATAGCAATTTTTTCACCTTTGAAATCTTTGAAAATTTTCTCAGATTTAATAATTTTCCTATTGTTTGAAGGAGATACTAATAGAATTCTAGCAAGTATCAGCGGGACAACTATTAGATTAGCAATCAAAATCGGGTAGCCAAGAATAAGAGCAAGACCGAAAGTCCAGCCTGCAAATAGTTGATTATTCTTCCATAGATATATAAAACGAATGCCTAATAGTATTATGAATAGCGCCAGAACCCATGATGTTAATAATAGAATTTTTGCGGCTGAAGTTTTCTTTAAGTCACCCCTAACCCTTACTTTAGAAAAATTTTGTGTAGTCCAGAACCAAGCCAGGTACTTCTTCGCATCATACTCGCTCGATTGAAGCATGTAGATAATTGTTGAAAAATAACTAGGTCTATAAATGCTCAAAAATGCCTTAATCATGAGATGAACTTTCTTATTAAATCGCCAACTATTTGTGGCTTTTCTAGCTGAACAAAATGACCAGCACCTCCAACGAGTTCGATTTCAGAACCATCAATTATCTCGTGATATTTTAGGCCAACTTTTGGTGGTGTTTGGTCATCATCCTGCCCATAGATTAATAAGGTTGGGATGTTTATGTTCTTAGCATCGTCCGACATATCTTCAGATACAACATTTTTGAATGTCTCCTGCATATGTTCAGCTACTAAATAATCCGAGCCGATAGTCTTATATGCTTTTGACCGTATTTGTTTTTTCATTGATTTTGGAAGTGGCGACGTAATTATCTTGCCTGCTTTAGCAACGATTGCCAGAGCAGTTTTTTTACTAGACCTTCCATCCCGGATACCCGAAGCACCTAGAAGGACTAGTTTTTTAGGATTGAGTAGATTTAACGAAACTATTTTAATAGCTATAGCCCCGCCATTACTATGACCAATTATTAAATCGATTTTATTAAATCCAGTCTTGTCACAAAAATCTCTCACGAATTTTGCATAGTCCAGTAAACTAAAAGCCCTGCCTGGAACCTGGCTTGTACCAAATCCAGGGAGGTCTAGTGCTAAAACGTTTCCAATTCTAGAAATATCATCTATAAAAGACTTTTGACCAGCAATACTATCTGCCCATCCATGAATAAATAAGATATTTAGATTTTTACCGCTGGTTTGCTGATAATTTGTCAGTAGATCGTCTACGATTACTTGCATAAGCTCAATTATATATTTTTTATTATTTTATTGCTTGGATCTTTTTCTCTAGATTTGTAAGACTAATTTTGTCTTTCGGTAAGGTGAGCATTGGATTTACTCCGAAACCAGAATATAAACTCTTTCCGGCAGCTGTACCATTATCTATTTGAACTAGATTTCTAGATGCAGGTTCAATACTAATCTTAACTGTGACCGGCTTCTGAGATGCATATTGACTAGGATCTATGCTATCAAGTCCCTTAAAGCCAACATATCCTGCAAAAGTTTTCATTAATTTAATGTAGCCCTGCAAGTTAACTTCTACTTTAAGTGTGTCTACTTTCTTGCCGGCAATTGTTTCATGAGTCACTTCTTTAGAATTGACCTTATAAACATTCTCTTGTTTAGCAATTTTTAAAAGATTGCCTCTTTGATCTGGAGTTAGATTGCCAAAAGGAAGAATGCCAAAAATTGACTGATAGAAAGTTCTGGTTGATTGAGCACCTGAAGCTTTTGTGCTGTTTTGATAACCCCATAAATTGAGTACGGGTTTGTAATTTTTATTGTCTTTATTAGATGATGAGATATTAAGATATCTTACATATTCACTATCAGGGCTATTAATCTCTTCGGTAACAACAGTTGTTCCAGATTGAGTTAATGTGGTTATTGAATGAGCATAACTGCTACCAGAAAAGGCCACTTGAACTACCTGCTTGACACTTGTTTGACTAGTAGAATTATTTATTTCCTTAGTAAAGCCAGTTGTAGATAAGTCATTAGATAAGGATGCCCAGAATACATTTGTTGGATTTAAATAAATACTATTAATCCAAAGCCCAACGCCTACAGCAAGAAGGATAATCCCTCCAACTATGAATAATCTATTATTGGATGAGTTATTATCCAATTTTTTAATAAGCTTATTTGTCATTGATATTAATTATAGCAATTTATTTTTAGAAATGGGTAAATCTAGTCAAAATGGTGGACCTTTGGGGACAGCTTTCAAACCCCGGCCTTCTTGCTCCCCTTGGAGAGCTTCTGGATCTTGGCTGATGCTGCCCCCTGCTTTGCCTGATCCTCGGACAGGGCGATGAAAGCTCTAGCGAGCTTCTTCAAGTCAACGGGTTCTCTCCGGATCCCCCGGGCTCTGATTATGCGATCACTTTGTTGAGTAGGTTTCTTTGATTTATTTGGCTTCATGGTGCGCGACTATTGTCGCGCCGGTTATCGAAATGTCAAAACTCTATGCTAGACCATACAGGTATATGAAGTACCCACACGCTATTGCTGTTGCAGTACATCCAATCAATATCTGCTCCCACTTGTTTTTGCATTTCAAAAATGCGTAGAGAAGCAATATTGCACTAGCTATAGCAGCATAATTCATTGGAGCTCCAACAGGATTTACCTGAGCAACACCGTTGTAATAGCCAACACCTCTCTCGGCTGTTGCAAGGTCTTTCACACTCCATATAAACAGTGCACTTAGCAGAGCACTTGCGATGAGCGCATAACTAGCCATAGTCAAAGTTTCAAATTTACTAGAATTAGATTTAGGTTTCGTAACTTTTTTAGTTGCTTTTGCCATCTATGTTTTCCTATTTAATACCACAATTAACTCATGGATAGGGTATTAGCGCAAGCATTATAAGCAAGTTTGGTTCTATAAATGAAAACAGCCAGCCAAAGAAGCTGACTATTCCTATAAACATAAGCGGTATGGTGGAGCTACAGGGACTCGAACCCTGGACCTCTTCCATGCCATGGAAGCGCTCTAGCCAACTGAGCTACAGCCCCAAAAAACTAACCCTTATTATAAAGTAAGTTTTAATAAATTAAAGTCCAGATTAATATTTGATTGTATAACTATATTATTGGATAATAATATTATGAAGCGTGACGATTATCTCCCTCAATCGGAAAAGGAATGGTTAGATATTGGTGATTTTGAAATTGGCCGAGTGGACATAAATAACAACTCAATTAGGTACGCATATTATGATGGTAGCGAGAATAATGATAACTTAACAGTAATGGTCGGAGGAATTCCGAAAGACCCAGAAAGACAAATAAATCTACCTCTAATAAATAAACTTTACGGCAGAATTGCTATCTTATTAGCCAATCAGGGTAAAAGCAGCCTAATGTTCAATCACGCTGGCACTGGCGGATCGAGCGGAAGCCTGGAAATTGAAACCTTTGGAACGAGGATTGAAACATTAAAGAATATAACTGAATTTATTGCCAATAAGAATAGTCTTTCTAGAATCAATTTTATAGGAATGAGCTCAGGAAGCTACATAGCAGCGAGGGCTCATGCTTTATTAAACAAAAATCTAGAATTGAATAATTTAGTACTGCAGTCGCCCGCTGCATATCCAATTGAAGCCGAAAATATACCATATGGCGACAATTTTAGAGATTTGTTAAATTCAAAGTGGGAAATAAAGTCTTCTCCGGTATTTAAGAACATAATGGAAGCTTCACAACTTGGTGCCAGGGTAGTAATCAGTTATTTTCAGAAAGACGATGCGAATATACCAATAGATATCCAAAACGCCTACTTTGATTTAACAACAGAAATGATGAACAATAGTAGTGATGTTGTTACTTATTCTATTTATGGAGTGGAACATAATTTCAGAAGGATTGGCTTTAAGCCCAGTGATAATATAGTGAACAATGAATCAGTTAGAAATACTGCTGATAACATCATAAGGATCATCAATGATAATTGTTAAAAATAAATATTCCTACAAAATTATGTTCTCCGGTAAAGAATTCGGTAATATGGACTCAAGATTCAGTAACAAAAATATTGTTGAATATAACAGAATAAAACTTGAAAAATTCTTTAATGAATCTGCTTTTCTAGGTATGAGCACAAGTGGTGAAGACTCATTGATTGACATTGATTATACTTTTCCAATTAGTTCATGGAACTTTATAAAATGTGATGGGTATTTTACTAACAATAAACAGAACTGTCTTACCCTTTTTCCGGCTGACTGTATTCCGTTAGTGATATATTCAGTCAAAAATTTCAATCTTGGCTTAGTGCATATAGGACACAAAAATGCCCTAACTGGTATTCATAAGAAAGCACTAAAGCATATGTTAAAGGATAGACATGAAGAAATAAAAGATCTGAGATTCTACATTGGCCCTTCAATAAGAAAAGGATCTTATTATTTTGATGACATTAATGAAAAGCAAAAAAAATCAGATTCTTGGAAGCCTTATATAGAGTTGATAAACCAAAAATATCATATCGACTTGCAGGGCTTTATTATATCTGAACTCAAACATTTGGGAGTAGGCGATAATCAAATTGAAGATTCAATGATTGACACATACAGCAATGACTTTTTTTCACACAGAAGATCAGTGATTGAAAATAGTCCTGAAGGTAGAAATATTTTCTCCGTTGGATTTAGTGTCAAAAACTAAAAAACACCAACTCAATTGGTGTTTTTTATAAATTCGCACGTGCCCACCGAAGCGGCCGGTGATTTTTATTTCTGTTCGTGTTTATTTTTCATCGCGCCGCAGTTACGCACGAACCTACTTATGGTTATATACTTTAAATTATTGCTTGTCAATTCTTAAAGAGTTTATTAAATTCAGCTTCATCAATAATTTTAATGCCGAGCTTGTTTGCTTTATCTACTTTGCTTTTGCCAGGATTTTCACCCGTAATAAGATACGTGGTGTCTTTTCCGACGCTACTCTGAAAGACTCCACCATTGCCTCGAATCTTATCTGCAGCAGCCTCTCTATCGATTGAGGACAAAGTTCCAGATATAACAAAGTACTTTCCAGTTAGTGTTTGTCCATCGAGTCTTGGGCTTATGGGTTCTACGCCGAGTTTTTCAAATTTCTGAAGCAGATCCTGATTCTCCTTTTCAGCAAACCAATCAACTATAGATTCGGCAACAACTTCTCCAATACCCTCTACGCCCAAAAGCTCATCTTCACTAGCCTCAGAGATTTTATCTAATGACCTAAAATGAGTTACTAAATCTGTAGCTGTCTGTATTCCAACGTGTCTTATGCCTAAGGCAAATATAAACTTAGCTAGATTTGGAGTCTTCTTTAGGGCTATTGAATCTATTAATTTATGAGCAGAAATATCTGCGAATCTCTCTAGATTATTAACATCTTCAAATTTAAGGCTGAATATATCTGCGGAATCATCGATTAGCTTTGCATCGAGCAGAGATTTAATATTTTTTTCACCCAAGCCATCTATGTCTAATGCGCCCTTGGATGCGAAATGAGTTATCTTATTATGTACTCTTGCTGGGCAGAGATTATTCGGACACCTCCAGACGGCTTCATCTTTTTTAGATTTAACTAGTAGTGCCTGACAGTCAGGACAATTAGTTGGCATGACAAACTTCTTTTCGTGACCACT
>JBAXGD010000026.1:0-5678 GCA_037139575.1 bacterium | reverse complement strand
CCGAAGCTTGTTACAAAAAAAAGAATTGCCAAGGTTAGCGCGAAAATTCTGTGCGATGTTTTAGTTTTTCCCATACTGTTCTCCGTTTAATTCATTTGATTCTTCATAATTTGCACTGGAACTAAACTTAATTGGTTCATTCGGAAATCCATCTTTTAAATCCCTTACTAGCAAGTTTTTTAACTCTTTACTAAGAAAAGGCACGCTTGGAAGCCTATCAATATCTAGCCATTCAGGCTTATAAAGATTGCTGCCGAGATTGTGTATCTTTGATTCATCGGAATCTGGAGAAAGTACTGGTTCGCCGCTCACATAGTCTGCCGTAAAAATGTATTGTGTGCCATATGGCTTACCAGCTTCTTCTATGTAGACTAATTTAGGATTGGCTATCATGAGCCCCGTTTCTTCCCTAACTTCCCTTGTAAGTGCATGCATTGGATTTTCGCCAGGATCTACTCCACCACCTATAAGTGCATAGTACTCACTGCCGAATTTATTACGGTGCATAACAAGTAGCTGGTTATTCCGAACCATGATAAGTCTAGATGCAATCCTCATTACATACATTATAGACTAGGCATTTATTTCTGCCTAGAAATACTTTCAACACATAAAAAATTCTTTTTTATCTGGTAAAAGGACAAGGAGTAGTAGAAGATTTTAGATAGGTTAGACCTAAATAATCGACGACCATCGATGTCCAATTACCACCTGTCTAGGCAGTTCCAGTTCCGCGGCAACGTGCACACTCGCGCTTCGTTCCCCACGTTCCTTCACTACCAGTACCACGACAGGCCAGACAGGGTGCAACCCTGGTCTTGCCACGGCAAGAAGGACAGACAAGACCGAAAGCTCCGATCTTACCGGTTCCCTTGCACTTACTGCAGGTAACATTGGGCATTGAATGCTCAACTTTCTGTTGTTGGGTTTGGATGGGTTGGATAGAGAATTGAATTTTTCAAATATAAAATATTTAGAAAGATAAATTGTCTTAAATCGATGATCTAATTAGGCAGTTATATTAGAAAAATATTAGAATATATCTTCCAGATAAAACTGCCTAACACTACTCACTTGTCAATGTGCATTATTTGAGGGAATTAAAACTCGACCTCAAAAAGCTAGGATATAATATAACTTTATACAAAATATGTCAATAACTTATATTCGACTAGAGCTTATTTCTTTTTCGAGGGTCGATGCGACTCCATCTAATAGTTCATTTACCGATTCAGTAGTTAAGGTTCGATCGTATGCACTAATTGTAAGCCTAAAGGTGATTTGCTTATTATCCAAGTCGTCTTCTTTTTGAAATATATCTACAAGTTTTAAGCCAAAGGAGGTTTTATCTGGTTTAGAAGCTTCAATTTTATCCCATATACGAGTGAAGAGATTATCGTAGGTAATTTTAGTATCGACTTTTAAGCAGATGTCCTGATGAATTTTAGGAAACTTAGGTAATGGTAGATATGTTGTTTCTGAATTAACATTGTCTAGAGTTGAAAGCTTTAGTTCAAAACCAGCAGTAAAATCTGGCAGCTTCAAAGAAGTTTTTACGCTATTCTTATACTCACCGACTACTCCTACGGGTTTTTTTCCTATAACTAGCAAGGCACTTCTTTTGTCCTCATATGGTTCTACTAATTGCTTAAACCAAATGTCATCCTTTAAATAATCCTTTGAATCATTGAGTGGCAAAAACTGTAGCGGAAGACCGAGTTTTTCAAGCAAATAAGATAAGTACTCTTTAGCCTGGTAATAGGCAGCACCCTCAAAATGCCTCTTAGCTGTCTTGGCATCTGCTGCGAATACTAGGCCTAGGGTTGTGTTCTCTAATGGCAGGTTATCTTCATCCTTGTCTTGGTTGTTGTGACTTTTTCCAATCTCAAAAAGTGCAAATGATTTATTGTCAGAATCAGAATAGTCAGATCTTAGGTTTGGATATATTAGTTCTAATATACTAGGAGTAATGCTGAGACGGTAATACTGCAAATCAGGACTAATTGCATTATTTATTTCAATAGCTAGGCTAGAATCTTGATGAGATTTCTTAAGCAAATCACCATGAACAAAACTATGGCATAAAACTTCATTAGCTCCTGCAGCTGAAAGCAAATCTCTAATTCTTGAAGCTGTCTGTAGCTGTTCACCAACCATTGATGGTTTAATTTGCCTATATGGTAGATCTTGAGGAAGTTTAAAGTACCCGTTCAATCTTCCTACTTCTTCTACAATATCTTCTTTAATTTCAATATCGGTTCTCCAGAATGATTCTCCAATACTAAAGTTGTCATTTTCTTTTTCAACGATCAACTCTACATTAGCGAGTAGTCTCTGGATTTCTTCAGACGTTAATTTCATACCGAGTCTAGAATTAATAAAGTCAGTCGAAATAGAAACTCGTGAGATTTCCTGGGCAGTATAGTTATTGTCTATTATTTCCGAGGCCAGTTTTCCGCCACTGAGATCCTGAATCATTCCTAGAGTCTTTAGAGCAACGGCTAAATTCTGTCTTTTGCTTTGGCCCTTCGTGAACCTAGTTACGGCATCGGTAAATAAACCATAATCCATTGATGTTCTTCGAATTGTATACATGTCAAAATTGGCGCATTCAAGAATAATATTTGTAGTATTTTCATCTACTTCAGTAGTTGCCCCACCCATAACTCCAGCTAAGCCTATCGCTTCATCATCTATGGCTATAACTATGTCACTTTCTTTAAGCGCAATTTCCTTACCACTTAAAAGAGTTAATTTTTCATCATTAATGCCTCTTCTAACTATAATCTCTGCACGACCATCATTTTTCGAGGTGACCTTGTCATAATCATAGGCGTGCAATGGTTGACCAGTTAGAGTCATCATATAGTTGGTTATGTCGACAATGTTATTTATTGGCCTAATACCGATTCTACTTAACATTGATTGCATAAATAATGGGCTAGGTTTAATCTCAACACCAGAAACAGAATAAGCAACAAATCTTGGAGCCAATTCAGGAGCCTGATTATCGACTTCAAGCGCTAGGGTTTCGTTGCCGATTGGGCCTTCGATATTTTCTTTATACCACTGCGGGGAAACAAATTGTATATCTTGAATTCCGCTAATTTCACGAGCTATACCTAAAATACCGAAACAATCCGGTCGGTGTGTAAACATTTTATTCTCTAAATCAATCACATAGTCATCTAATTTATATGCATCAATTAGAGTTGTGCCTGGCTTAATATCTGTATCTATTTCTAGAAGGCCTTCGTGTGAATCTCCAAATGCCAATTCTTTAGGACTAGCGAGCATTCCATTACTGACAATTCCTCTAAGCTCTCTGGCTTCTAATACAAATTTATCTTTATGGAAAGTAGATGGCACTGTAGCCTTTGGAGGAATCCAAACAGCCAGCATTCCTGCTCGAACATTTGGAGCGCCACATACTACCTGGATAAAGCCTTGCTCGTCTCTTTGGACATCCTTAATATATCCGCCGTCATCAACCTTACAAACGTTCAATTTATCGGCTTGTTCGTGCTTAGTACAGTCTACGACTTTTACTATGACTATTCCCTGGTATTTATCTCCAAGATATTCAAATTCTTCAACAGCACCTAACTGAGTTCCAATTTTAGAAATTAACTCTTCAATAGAAAGATTAACGTCAGTAAACTCTTTTATCCAATTCAAACTAATTTTCATTAAAATTGCCTCAAAAATTCTATTTTTCCAGACATGAAATGCCTAATGTCTTCAATCCCGTATTTCATCATCACCAATCTATCAATTCCAAATCCCCAGGCAAAACCTGTATATTCTTCAGAATCAATACCTGCCATTTTAAGAACATTCGGGTGAATCATTCCACACCCACCAAGTTCTATCCAGCCAGTTTGGCTACATATGTTACATCCTTTTTTCTGACAAAAAGGACAAGACAAAACAAACTCAAAACTTGGCTCAGTGAATGGGAAATAAAATGGCTGGAGTATTAGCTCCATTTTTTGCCCGTAATACTCTTCTAGAAATGTCTTGAATGTAGATATTAGATGTCCTGTATTAACGCCTTTATTTACATAAATACCCTCAAGCTGATAAAAAGTATGGCCATGACGGGCATCAACGTCTTCATTTCGGAATACTCGACCAGGGACTACAGTTGCTATTGGATTGCCTTTAATGAGAGAATCCTTGCCAGCTTTAAGGATTCTGTTTTGCATGGTTGAAGTTTGAGCAGGAGCAATCAAACCATCAGTGGTCATGAATGTATCAAAGTCATCTCTTGCAGGATGGCCCTCTGGAAAATTAAGGCTTTCAAACATGTGGTAATCGTCATCAATTTGCCTAGACTCAACCGCTGTGAAGCCCATTCTGTAGAAAATATCCAAAACCTTGTCTAGTTCGACCATTAGTGGATGTTTGCTTCCGTGTGATGATGAAAGTAGTTTTGGATGGTGATCTGTGGAAATATTTAAGTCTGTAGGTGCAGTTACGTCAATTTGCTGGACTTCTGATGAGCTATTTGTAATATCCTCTATTATCGATTCAAGTTCATTTTTTAAATCATTAATTTCTTTACCGAATTTTGCTCGATTTTCAGAATCCATGTTTTTGAGCTTTGAGAATAATGCATTAAACTCTGGAGCACGCAAAATAGTCTTACCTTCTTGGGTAATTCTTGCCGGGTCTTTCAACTTAACAGCAACATCTTGAATTTCTGGATATGAATAGTTCATAGCTTATAGCTAAAGTATACCAGCAAAAGAAACAGCTAAAAATCTTTTATTGCCTAAATAACTTCAGTTTTTGGTTTATAATAAGAATAACAAGTATGTTCGATATGAAAAACGAAAAAATAAAAGATGAATTGATCGAAGAAGCTACCATAGTATTGGATCAAAATTCTAAGAACGGCATAACAATGCCTTCTGGAATTCTATATCCTCATCAATGGTTTTGGGATAGCTGTTTTATTGCTATTGGTCTTAGGCATATAGATACAGAAAGAGCAAAAACTGAGCTATTTAACTTAGTTAAAGGTCAATGGAGAAACGGAATGATCCCTAATATTGTTTTTGCAGACAACAGTAAGGGAACAAAAATTTCTAATATTTGGAGATCTCAAGTTAGTCCATTTTCTCCGGACAATGTAGTAACCAGTGGCATTACTCAACCTCCAATGCTGGCTGAAGCTGTCTTTAAAGTAGGCGAAAAATTAGATAAAGCTGAACGTAAAATTTGGTTCAATATGATGTATGAGCATATAGCCAATTATCATCAGTGGCTTTACAGTGACCGAGATCCGCACTCAGAAGGATTAGTTTTATTATTACACCCATATGAATCAGGAATGGATAACTCCCCCCCTTGGATGGATGAACTTCGTAAAAACGTTACTCCAAGCTGGATTTATTCTCTGCAGAAATTTCATTTAGATAAGCTTTATGGCTTCTTCAGGGTTGATACTAAATTTGTAAATAAGTCAGAAAGAATGAGTAATACTGAGGCAATGAGCCTATACAGTCTTCAGAGGAGCATGAGAAGTAAACAATATGATACAAGTAAAATACTGGGCCATAGTTCATTCGCGGTTGAGGATTTAGCTTTCAATTCCATACTAATCCGGGCTAATACTTATTTAGAAAAGATTGCTAGTGAAATTAAGAAGGAGCTTCCTAAAAATCTAAAAA
>JBAXGD010000025.1:0-5725 GCA_037139575.1 bacterium | reverse complement strand
TGGTTCATGTAACTTTAGATATTTAAGAGTTAGAATGACCGCTTGGACATCTGGTACTGCATATGGTGTTTTAGAACTGAAATCAGTTCCTTTTGCACCAACAAACATTACTGGTCAAGTCAATGCTACATCAACAGCTGTTGCTGGTGTAGGAATGCAAACTGTAAACTGTTCTGGCTCAATCTTGAACGTTCTCACGGCAATAAAAGCTACTGCTGGCACTAACACTCCGTCAACGCTTTATGGATGGTATTTCTTTAACAACAACAGCACAGTAGCATATTGTCAGATTTTCGATGTGAGTGCAACGGGAGGCGTAACATTGGGATCTACAGCTCCAACAATGTCATTCGGCATTCCAGCATTC
This sequence comes from bacterium, assembly GCA_037139575.1. Classification (GTDB taxonomy): domain Bacteria; phylum Patescibacteriota; class Saccharimonadia; order Saccharimonadales; family UBA4665; genus CAIYEO01. The sequence continues at coordinate 5,358 of JBAXGD010000025.1, read as the reverse complement.
GGAGGAGCAAATGCATTTCCAACTCAAGGAATAAAATTCTCAAACGGTATTGTAATAGCAATGACAACTACAAGAAATGGAAGCACAGCACCAACCAATTCAGTTGACTATAATATTTTCTATCAATAGCAATGAAATATAGAAGCTATAATAATGATAATTGGGAAACAGTGGTTGGTGATGAAATGCAAACCAGCTTCTACCCTAGAGTTAAGATAAAAAAATGGGGTAACGCGGCAAATCTCAGTATCGGCCTAAAAGATTCTGGTGGCACATATAGTGCAACTGGAAATAAAGTGAGCTATATATTCGGAAATGGTACTTCTAATTTTTATCCCATATCCAAAGACTCATCTTTTGATAAAAAAACCATTAGATATATAAAGCAAAAAGATCTTGATCCTGTAACAATTTCTTCTCAGTTTGAAATAGATAAAAACTATTTCTGGAGTAATCAGACCATATTAAGCTATAACGTAAACTGTCCAAGCATGCTCTATTATGGATCATATAATACATCCGACTACATTACCTCAATAGATATACCTGAGTGTCGTTTTTCGGGTGAAATGAACTGGAATCCCTTGTATATGGATGCTGGTCTTAAGTTTGTTGAAATACATTTCAGCCATGATCGAGACGATGTATCGAAAATTGAACCAACCTTTATTAAAGCTACAAAAGATATTGTCTCAAAATACGTAAATATAGTAGATCAAAAGGGTGGTAAGCTATATTTTGATGATAATGGTAAGAAGGTTAAGTTCTTTTCGGGTGGAACATTTGAAACGGCTTATATGGTCTACATTAATATAAGCAGTCAATATAACGATGTTTATAAATACTATAAATCTGGCATCGACAATACTCCGAATGACCAGTATGCTTATGGCCTATCCGCCGCAAATAGCAATTTACCAGATGACTTGGTTGATCAAATTATTAAAAGATACAGTACTTTAATTGGAATACCGCTGAAAAGTGACACTTTCAATGGAGATGAAAATAACCTCATCAAAACCTTAAACGATTGTCTGTCGAGCAATTCTTGGATAAAGAATGCTGACAGATCTCAATTCCCACCTCTTTCATCAAAAAAAGAAAATGATGGATTTGAGTTTGAAATTGTTTTAAATAATAAGCCCTCAACAAATATCGTTCCGCTATCTGTTCAATCAAAAGGATTGGCATTCTATTATCAAAACGGGATTCCAGGATCAATAAATGATAGAATTCCAGATAACGTGGTTGGATCCTACGCCGCATATAGAACTGAACCAGTTAGAAATCAATCAAATAAAGCCTTCCACATTTATAGGCCCTGGGCTGTAGACTCAAAAGGAAAGAAAGTATGGTGTGCTTTTGATCCGAATTGGGATGGAGTGAGTGATTTGAATATTACAGTTCCTCAAAGTTTTCTTGACTCCGCAACTTATCCAATAACTATTGACCCAACATTTGGCTACACAATTGCAGGATCAGCTTATACGGTTTACTCTCCGCCAAACAATAACTCAGGTAACCCAGTAATAAATAAAGCAATATACAGAATTTCAGGTATAATGTCTGCTCCTGGAAGATCAGCCCAAATAGCTTTCTATGCTTCCATTACTTCTGGATATAGTGGAATGGCAGTCAGTGTCGTTGTTGGACTTTACGCAAATGGCGGTTCTAGAGTGGACTATTCTAATACTGTTAGCGCCTCGACTTCTGGTCCGTCTTGGTTGTTTTACAATTTAATAGTAAACCCTCAGCTCAATACAACCACGACGTATGATTCGATAGTCTTCATTAACATTCCTGCAGGTAGCATTCAAGCATATGCTAGCTTTACAATATACTGGGATGGCTATTTTGCCGGAGCAGGTCTTGCAAATGTATATTCCAGCCCACCGCCAGTAAATGAACCAACACTTGTGGCAAATAATCTAGTTTATTCTATATATTTGATTCAGGCTCTTAATGGACCAATGCTAATGACGGGTATTGGTTAATGTATCAATAGTAATTAGAATAGGGAATGAAAATTTCTGTTTCTTATCTTGTTTCTTATAAACCAAACCATATTTAGAGAAGTTCATATTCTTCAGAACCTTCTTGTAGTCTTTTAATGTCGCCTGATTCATGGGAATTATTTTACCATTAATAGTGCCGCTATGAACTACTGGAAAGACATCTAAACCTGTATTGCTATAAACTTCTACTAAATTATTATTTGAATCAACAACAATTTCTCTTACAGGTGATACAATAGCGATTATTTCGGTTGTTGCTGCAAAAGATTTCAAAGTATGCAAATTCAACACAAATAAAAAAGTTATTAAAAAAATCAATATAACTTTAATGCATTCAGCCCACCCAAAATATTTTGGAGCTAAACTTACCATTAGGCTTAGTATTCTACAATAAAGTAATGCTGTAGTAAATAATGCAATGAAGCATAATCAGTTTGGTATTTGGATATTAGGGATTTGTTTGTCTAAATTCCACGAACAACTGGTCTGAAGCCGTCTATAAATGAACTATTTTTTCTAGACTTATTCATAGTCCTAACTTTAGTGGGTTGCTTGTTGATATTCGTGACCGAATGAGTTTTTATGTTCAATTCATCGCTCTTAAAAACTGGAATATATCTATCTGATCTGTTTGCCATTGGCGGGATACTGGAGTATCTGATTCTAGCTCTTTGAGTAGAAGTCAATCTGTTACTAAACATAACGAATGCAATTGAAAAATAGTATAGAGCTACAATTGGCACAGCAACCACAAACTGAGTTAATGGATCAAAAGTAAATGGCAATATGATAGCAATAATAATAGATGCAACAATTACATGCTTTTGATATTTTAGTAATTGTTTTGTCTTAAAAGGTTTTATTCTATTAATAAAATCAATTATTAGCGGAATTTGAAAAAGTATCGCAAAAGCAATTATCATATTCAACACATAATTGTAGTATTCATTAGCGGACAACAATGGCGATATATTTTTGGTAGAATATCCACCAAAAAAATGTAGCGATAGTGGCAAAAGGATATAAAAGCCAAATGCAGCACCCATAACTGCTAAGGTGCATGATGCACTTAATATAATTAATATAGTCTTTGGCTTAATAGTGTTGAAAAGGGCTGGCTGAACAAACCTTATAATATTATAAAGAATTACAGGAATCGATATGAATACACCAAATACCGCAGATATCTTAAAACTAAGATTAAATGCTCCTGCAGGGGTGTTGTAATAAAGAGGTGAATTTAAGGGCTGATGCATAAAATTTAATAGATTATTTCTTAAAACATAGCCTAAAATAGAAAAAAGAGCCACAGAAAGAAAGACAATAAATAGTCTATTTCGTAGCTCTTTTACATGGTCATGAAAAGTTTCAGACGAAGTCACACCCAAACCCTTATATTTTTATTAATCTTCTTTTTTTTCGGTAGAAGTACTTTCAGTTCCGCTAAATCCATTCTTAACTTCTCGCACTGAAGAACCAATGCTTCTAGCTAGTTCTGGAATTCGCTTTGATCCAAACAACAACAATACTATAAGTATAAGTACAATAATTCCTTCAATTTTTCCTGTCATATATTTCCCCTCACTTAAAGTGTTACATATATACTTTATACCTTATGCTTAGCAAAGTAAATAAATTAGAACATATTTTTAATGAAAGTTAATTGTCTGATTATCCTTAATTTCTGACTCAATATTTGGATTTTTCTTTTTCCTAACCCTTATCCTTTTTTTGGTTATTCCAGAAATTACCGAATTACTGAGAGTGGTTTTTTCTTGATTATTATCCACTAGATAATATTCATTAATAGAACTAGATATTTCTTGGCTAGTTTTTGAATACATCATTCTACTATGTTCAATTATTTCAGTAGTGAAATTAGTTTCAATATTCGGCAGATTCAATGTAATTGCAGAGAAGGCTGGGACTTTTTCTCCTTCTATTGTCATATTTATAACGAAGTGCCTGTTATGCATATGCACCAGATCATACTCAGTGAATTTGGGCTCAAAGTATTTCTGCATAGTTCGAGCATCATCAGCACTGGTTCTAAAGGCTACGATTGAACCAACATTTCCAAATATCGCATCTTTGACTTGGGGTAGCATTTGAGCAATATACTGATTAGCGACAGTGAGATTAAGTCCATATTTTCTAGCTTCGCTTAGTATTGTCGCGAATGAATCAGTAGCAAAATTCTGAAACTCATCGACATATAGATAGAATGGAGTTCTCTGACTAGCTGGCACATCTGCCCTACTCATAGCGGCAAGCTGAATCTTAGTTACGAGCAAAGATCCTAAAAGTGCAGCGTTATCTTCGCCAACAAGTCCTCTAGAGAGATTTACGATTAGTATCTTGTTCTCGTCCATGATTTGGCGAATATTGAATGAGCTTTTTTTCTGCCCAATAATATTTCTAACTAGCGGGTTAGCAGTAAAAGCTCCTACCTTATTAAGTACTGGAGCTACGGCCTCAGAAGCAAATTTACTATTCCAGCTACTAAATTCAACTGTCCAAAAGTTCTTAACAACCGGATCTTCAATATGCTTGATAACCTTAGCCCTAAACTGCGAATCAGTTAAAATACGAGTTATATCTAGCATAGTTGAGTCAGGGTAGTCTAGAAGCGCCAAAATGCTGTAGCGGAGTATGTACTCAAGTCTAGGACCCCAGGAATCAAACATTCTAGTTAAGACTCCAATGAGCTCAGAGCAAGTATGAGTCTTGAGTTTCCTGTCCTGAACTTCCATGGGATTAAAAGCAATTGGGAATTCCATATCAGCAGGATTGAAATAGACCACATCTTTTATTCTCTCTTTGGGAATTCTCGCCAAAGTATCTTGGGCATAGTCTCCGTGCGGATCAATAAGGGCAAATCCATATGGGCTATAGATATCAGATATTGTCATTAGCTCCAGTAGTCCAGATTTACCAACACCTGTTTGACCAATAATATACATATGTCGGCTTCTATCAAATCTTGGCAGGCCAAACATAGTATTGTGGCCCCTAAAGTTTGTGGTAGCTATTGGACTGATTGCTGGGTTATGAGTATTGCTGACTATCGGTAAGCTGGCGGGTGGTTCGGCGGTTTGAGATAAAGCCCATAAAATATAAGGCGTTTCGACACTAGTGTGTGGCAAATGAAATAATGTAGCAACCTCTTCTATGTTAAAAATAAGACTTTTTTTAGAAATTGCTCTTTGTCTAAACTTTATAATATCGGCTTCAGAAGTAGATATTTTTCCCTGATCTAAACTGTTTAGATAGGTTGTATTGAACTGTTTATAACTCGCAATAATAGATTGGAGTCTAAGTTTTGCATCCTGCATAGTTCCGT
>JBAXGD010000024.1:0-6052 GCA_037139575.1 bacterium | reverse complement strand
ACTCGCGTCTCAAGCTTGGAAGGCTAGCATATTAGCCACTATACGACACCCGCATACTTAACAAAAATATATTATAACATTAAATTAACATTTATAGACCATGCAAAACAGTAATTTTTGCTCCCAGACTATTAAGTCTAGCAGCCAAGTCTTCATACCCCCTATTTATAGTATAAACGTTTCTTAAAGTACTCATACCATTAGCAGCCAACATTCCAATAAGAATCATTACCGCTGGACGGATTCCAGAAGGACAAACTAAATCTGCGGCTCTCCATTTTGTAGGGCCATTTACGAAAACTCTATGTGGGTCAGCTAAATCTAGGTCTACGCCTATCTTCTTCATTTCAGTAAACATCAGGGCTCGGTCCTCATATACCCAATCATGGATTAGGGTTCGACCCTTAGCGACTGCTGCTATAGGTACGAAGTAGGGGAGATTATCAATATTGAGGCCAGGGAAGGGTCTTCCATAGATTTTTTCCTCAGCTGCTTTTAAGGTTCCGTTATGTTTATATATTTTTAGATCAACTAGATCTGTTTTCTTGTTGTCGGCTTTATAGATGTCACCATATTTATACTTTAATCCCATCTTCTCTAGTTTCAGAAGCTCCAGCTCAACGAATTCTATAGGTACTCTTTTAATTGTGATAGAGGAGTCGGTAGTTACGGCAGCAGCTATAAATGTCATTGCTTCGACCGGGTCTTCGCTAGGATAATATGTAACATTCTTCTTTATATAACTAGAACCCTTTATCTTAAGTGTTGTTGTTCCGATACCTTCAATTTTCACTCCTAATTTTTCCAAGTAGAAACAAATATCTTGGACTGAATAATTTGCACTGGCCATTTTTATAACAGTTTCGCCGTCAAATCCCGCAGCAGCAAATATTGCATTCTCAGTTGTGGTGTCGCCTGACTCATACAGAACTACTGTTCTTTTCGGCAAGCTTTTCTTGACCTTAACTTTATAGTGTCCGCTAACAGTACTAATATCCACTCCAAATTCTTCTAGTGCGTAAATATGAGGCAAGACACTTCTTCTTCCTAGTTCGCAGCCACCGGCATAAGGAATATTAAATTCTTTCATGCTGTGCATCATAGATCCAATAAACATAATTACACTTCTAGTTTTTCGAGCCGCAGCTTTATCCATCTTAGTAAGGTCAATCGTTTGAGGTGGTTTGATCTCTAAGTCAGTTTCGTTTATCCATCTAACAGATGCGCCGATACTCTTGAGAACTTCTACTAAACGATTAACTTCCTCAATTCTAGGAGCTTTTTTTATAGTCGTAGTTCCCTTGTTAATAAGACAGGCACAAAGTAAGCCAACAACGGCATTCTTACTAGTCTTTACAGCAATTTCACCACTTAGTTCATGGCCACCTTCAATCCTCAGGCTAATTGATCCACTGGATAGGCTAACAATTTGCTGGTTTAAAACATCGCTAATTCTAGCAATAGTCTCAATGCTAAGGTTTTGTTTACCATGTTCAATTCTATTAACGGCCGATTGGCTAGTACCTAATAGGCTTGCGAAAGTTGCTTGAGTAAGGCCTTTTTCATGCCTTATATGAGAAATTAGTTCACCGATTTGAGTATTATTGTCATTCATATATAAAAAATTATATCACGCAGAGTATTAAATTGTTTTTTTGTTTTTTAGTTAGTTATTTTATTATATGCTCAATCAAAACTAATTGCTACAATAAAAACATAACTTTTGAAGGAGATTCTCTTGAAGGATAAAATTTTACAGGAACTGCTTGAAGCTGAAGAAAAAAGACAAAGAGAAGGACTTGAACTAATACCTAGCGAAAACTATGTATCAAAGGATGTGCTGTCTGCACTTGGCAGTATTTATACTAATAAATATTCCGAAGGATATCCTGGTAGAAGATATTATGGCGGCCAGGAAAATACAGATAAGGTTGAAACTTTAGCCATAGAAAGAGCTAAGGAATTATTTGGAGCAGATCACGCTAACGTGCAGCCACATAGTGGAGCACCTGCAAATATTGCTGTTTATCAGGCATGGCTTGAACCGGGCGATACTATACTTGCTATGAGATTAGATCACGGCGGTCACTTAACTCACGGCGCTCCAGTTACATCCAGCGCAAAATTATATAGGTTCGTTAGATATGGCTTATCCGACATTGAGACAGGTGAGATTGACTATGAAGAGATGAGAAAGGTTGCTCTTAAAGAGAAGCCAAAATTAATAATTGCTGGATTTAGTGGCTATCCAAGAAGTTTAGACTATAAGAAATTTGTTGAAATTGGTAATGAAGTAGGCGCTGTCTTAATGGCCGATATGGCACATATTGCTGGTCTTATTGCCGGCAAAGCCCTACCCAACCCACTAGACTTTGGGTTCCATATTATGACTACTACTACCCATAAAACATTAAGAGGCCCAAGAGGCGGACTTATTTTATCTAAAGGAACTGTTTCTAATCCGCTAAAAGCTCCTGAAAAAACTATAGAGAATCTACCAACGCTTATTGATAGAGAAGTTTTTCCGGGCATGCAGGGCGGTCCTCATATGAATAATATCCTCGCAAAAGCTGTTGCATTCGAAGAAGCCTTAAGGCCTGACTTTAAGGAGTACGCAAAGCAGGTGTTAAAAAATTCAAAACAACTTGCCTCTGACTTAATGAAAGAAGGCTTCAAACTTGTAACCGGTGGCACAGATAATCACCTAATTATGATTGATATGCCAAGTAGCTTTGGTATTGATGGGCGAGAAGCTCAAGAGATTTTCGATAAGATTGGCCTAACAGCTAATTGTAACTCCATTCCTGACGATAAACTTCCTCCATTTAGACCAAGCGGTCTAAGACTTGGTACGCCAGCTATTACAACCAGGGGAATCAAAGAAGGTGATATGCATAAAATTGCAAATTGGATGAAGCGTTCGATTGAATCCAGAGATAGTCTTGAAGAATTAGCCAAGATTAAAAAAGAAGTAATTGATTTTTCTATTAAATTCCCATTGCCCAGCGATAATTAGGGCAATAACTCAGGCTCTTGCTCAAGCCTTATTCCAAATAATGCCTCAACCTTGTCTAATATTTTGTTTCGAAAATTTATTAAGTCATTTGTAGTTGTGGCAGAGTGATTAATAATTACTAAAGACTGAGTTGGCCATGTAGACATGCCAGTTTCCTCATCTTCAAAATTAGAAAACCCAGCCTGGTCCATCAACCAAGCAGCAGATAATTTATATTTTCCTTCAGCTGTTTGCCAATAGACTATATCTTCAAACTTTTTTTGGAGTTCTATAAATTTTGATCTATCTATTATTGGATTAGAAAAAAATGAACCATTATTGGCTATTTCTGCCGGATCTGGGAGTTTACTACTCCTTATCGCAATAACCGCTTTTCGCACAACTGCCGGACTGATCACTTTAATATTATTGTCTTCTAGGTAGTGCTGAACTGCTGGATATAGCGGCAGATTCGGGTAATCTTTAGATAATTTAAAACTAACACTAGTTATTATGAATCTATTCTTATCCTGTTTTTTGAACCGACTGGTCCTATATCCAAATTCGCATTCAGTAGGCTTCATTATTATGAATTCGCCATTTTGGAGATCAAACATTTCTATTTCAGATATAGTATCGGAGACTTCTTGACCATAGGCACCAACATTTTGGATTGGAGTAGCACCAGTTGTTCCAGGGATTAAAGCTAGTGACTCTATTCCAGATAGATTCAAATCAACTGCCTTCTCTACCAGTTCGTCCCAAATCTCACCAGATCCTGAGGTTGCAAGTACGTATTCTCCCATATCATCAAACTTTATGCCACCAATCTCATTGATAATAAGAAGACCATTAAAGCCTTCTTCTTTCCAGATAACATTACTGCCTTTACCTATGCAAATAATCGGTAGATCGTTCTCCTTGGCAAAATTAACAGCTCTAATGAGATCATTTTTATCTTTAATTCTAGCGCTATATTTAGACCTTCCTCCAAGTCTCATCGTCGAGAATAGTCGTAAATCTGTATTTTTTTCTATAACCATTAATTCTATTATATCTTTTTTTACTTGCATGGCTATGCAAGTTAGGTCTAGAATTAAATTAATGAGTATGGAAAAAAAGAGCAACACACCCTATAAAAGTCTTGGATTAAAGTTGCAACGCATAAGGCAAAACAAAAAACAGAGCGTTTCTGAAGTTAGTGGTTCCGTAGAAATTGATGAAAATTTACTTATATCTATCGAAGAAGGCAGGAAAAGACCAACCCAAGATCTCCTCCTACTCCTTATATCCCACTTTAATATAGAAGATGAAGAGGCAGGTCGTGTTTGGTCATTAGCTGGATATGAAAGCCTTGATATAGATAAGAACGACCAGGATCTGTCGAAATACCCACCAATATTAATGCTTGTACCTATGGATAATAAGATTGTATATAGCGATAAGGCTGAAATAGTCGCTAACACCAATGGCATTGTTATTAATTTTTTCCAGCAACCGAACGGGCCATATCAGCAACAAACTATTTCTAGAATTGGAATGAGCAAGGAGCAGGCTAAAGAACTTGTCAAAATTCTGGAACGAACCATTACCCAGTCTGAAAATATCAAAAAAAGTAATCAGTCAAAACAAAAACCTGCTGAATAGGCAAGGGTTGAAAGGGTTTTAACTAATGCAAGAAGATGACCATCAATTACCTGAAGACGTAATTAAGGCTTATCAAAATGAGCCTACAATGCAGACCTATCCTGATTCACAAAATCTGGATGAAAACCATACACAGCTACCTCCTATTGTTCCTGAAGGGACAGCCAATCTTCCGGGACCTGTATATACCGGACTATCCGGTAATGAAATGTTCTGTCTTGATCGAATTGGTTATAAGCCCGGTAATATTGTTGTTGGTAATAGTGTTGTGGCAATTGGGATAATCGGTGGAGAATTGGCAGGCATTAAATCAGTTTTAGGCGGTGAAATTAAGCAAGTCACAAACATGATTGCCAAAGGACGAATTGAAGCCTTGAAAGATCTGGAAGATGAAATTGCTCAGAACCAAGGCAATGGAGCAACAGGAGTAACAAGCGAGCTAGTATTTCACCCAGGCAATATAGAGTTTTTATCTATTGGTTCAACAATTCACAGGAGTGACGGTAAGATAACCCCATCAATCACATCCTCATCCGATGGACAGGAATTTTATTGCCAGGCTGACTCCGGGTATATGCCTATTAAGTTTGTTTTTGGCAATGTAGCTTATTCAATTGGAATTGGAAAAAATATTCTTGGTGAAATTAAGGAGATGTTTAGGGGTGAAATTACTCAGTATAGTGGCATTTTTAATACAACCAGAAACATCGCACTTCAAAGAATTATTGATGAAGCTAAGGCTGCTGGAGCAAATAGTGTTGTCGGAATCAAAACCACAGTTGTGCCGATAGGCAAAAATGGAGTTGAAGAGATGGTTATGGTTGGTACAGCATCATATAATGAGCAAATTGCATCTATTGCCGAAGCATGTGGAGGTGTCATCACAAGTGATCTGACAGCTGAAGAAACATGGAACATAACTAAGCTAGGATATGCTCCGATGAAACTAATTTTAGGGACTTCGGTTTTTTCTCTTGGTGTTGTCGGTAATATAAAAGCAGCTTTAAGAGGCCTTGTTCACGGAGAAGTAAATAGTCTTACTCAATTACTCTATCAAGCAAGGGAACAATCGTTTAAAAGAGTCAAAGAACAAGCTGATGAAATCGGAGCTGATGATGTGCTCGGCATTAAAACATATATCTATTATCTGGATAATGATTTAGTAGAATTCTTAACAATAGGTACAGCCACTAAAAGGGTTTCAGGGTTAACAACTAGGTCAGATCAAATCCTGCCCCAAGCTTTAATTAGAGATAAAAGTACATTTATTGATCTAACAGGTAAATCACTTAATACAAACCTCAACACAACAGGTGTAGGTAATTTGCGATCAAATAATGTATAATGCACTCTAAATGCGCCCGTAGCTCAGCGGATTAGAGTGTCTGGCTTCGAACCAGAAGGTCGCAG
>JBAXGD010000023.1:0-6351 GCA_037139575.1 bacterium | reverse complement strand
CTAAGGATCCAAAAGCTAGGGTTTTGCCTAGGCCTTTGTTTTTAGGTTTAGGAGCATCTTGCTTGGTTGAGGCGTTGGAGTAGTTTATGCCCGATATGTCTGAAATTGGCGTGTTGGCAACAGATGCGGAAATCTTTTCTTGACTGACATTTAGAGACTGTAAGGAATTATTATCGGCCATAAACGGAACCTGCTCTCCTGTAGAAAGCCGGCCATTCTGGTTCTTGTCGCTACGAGGTTCTGTTGTATTATTACCCCCGCTAACACGTGTTTTGTCACTTGGTAGCATCAAATATTTCCCCTAAATGGTTACTAATATTTTAGATGCTACATAAGCGTAATTCAACCTCTGTTTTTACAGATTGTGTTTTTAGAATTAACTAACAGGGGTGGGTTTTTCCACAGGTTAATATTAATTAGACGTTTGCAAAAACTTCAACGCGATTTTTCGAGACATGGATTATGCCCCTGCTAATACCGATACTTTTTGATCCGTCTTCGAAGCTTATCTTTACGTCACCATTTACCAAAATGCCTATAAAATTACTATGGCCGGGCAGTATGTCAAAAGGCCCATTACGATCAACTGCTGAAATAGAATTAGCCTCTCCTTCGAAAAAGGTTTCGAATGGCGAAATAAAGCGAACAATTAAATTATCTTCAAGAGTTTGGCTCATTATTTGACCCTGTATCAAGTATGGATTTGATGGCTTTTAAGTTATCTTCCTTGCTTACATATTCCCCTGGCGATCCATTTAAATCCTGAGTAACAAACATAGATTGAGCGAAGTATTTTATAAGTTTTTGAGCTAAATGATAGTCATCCCTGTCTTTCTGGGACAGTTCCGACTCACCAATTACTGCAATAATTCCCTTTAATGATTCGTATTTTTGAAGAATAGCTTTGACTCTTCCAACAAGTTCATAATGCTCTTTACCGACAATTTCTTCAGTAATAAGTGAAGAATTGGTTTGTAGCAAATCAACCGCTGGTAATACGCCACTCTCAAAAACTGTTCTAGAGAGGACTATTACTGCATCTAGTTGCTGTGAAATTTCTACTACTGCTGGATCGGATAAGTCATCTGATGGGATAAAGACAGACTGCACAGTTGTTATGGCGCCATTTTCATTGGAATCTAGCTGCTCCATGAGCTTTTTAAGATCTGAATACATTGATGGCTGGTATCCGCCCTCGGCTGGCATTTCTCCTATCATGCTTGAGAGTTCGTTATTAGCCTGAACATGTCTGTATATATTATCTATGAAAAATAGGATATCTTTTTTCTTCTTGTCTCTGAAATACCTCGCCGATCTAGCAGCAGTTGGACCGACTATGGATCTAAGGGCGGCATTCTCATTCATTTGTCCAAGATACATTACAGTACTTTCAAGTAATTTCTCTTCTTTTAGGGTGTTAAAGAGCTCGTGCCCCTCTCTCATTCTTTCCCCAATACCAACAAAATACGTAAGATTGTCTTTTTTGTTCCCTATATTATGCATTATCTCGGTAGTCAGGACTGTCTTACCAACTCCAGCTCCACCAATAATTCCAATTTTTCTACCCTTAACAAATGGTGTCATGAAATCTATAACCTTTATGCCGGTTTCAACAATATCATTATTATTTGTTCTGTATTTTCTGTCTGGCTTTATTTCAGTAAATACATCTACAAATGTCGAATTCTTAAATTCATCAGGCTTAACATCAATCGATCTTCCAAGAGAGTCAAAAACATGGCCAATGATTTCATCGCCAACTGGAATACTAAGGCCTTTTTCAGAAGAAAATATCTTAGCCCCCTTATAAACCTTACTTGATCCTGACAGGTTCAGACATCTTGCTATATTCTTATCGCTATAACCGATAATTTGAAGCATTACTTCTGGAAATTCATCCAAATAAAGAACTGTATTAATCAAGGGTTTGTCTACTACTGTTGTTAATACGTCTACAATAAGCCCATTGATTGATTTAATATTTCCTATGACTAACATTTTATTGCCTTATTGGATATCATTTTATTCATAACTATCGTCCGTTCCCTTGAAATAACTGTTGTCTAAGAGCTTCGTCTTTGAGTCTCCGCTTTGTTTGATTATACTGTAGCTTAAGCATTTTAATGGTATCTTTTGCCTTCTCATTTATCACTGTAGTCGTCTTAAATCTATTGGCGTATTCACTAAGTCTAGATTCGAAGATGATTTGAGATAAGCTAATATTTAAGATTACTGACTCCAGGTACTCCATAACCTCCGTATATCCTGGCTCAATTATATAATCATCAATATCTATTCTTGATTTTATCTCACTAACGCTTTGGGATGGTATTAGATTGGTTTTAGTTATTTTCTGACTGGCTAGAGATATAAATGTCTGATAAATACAGAATGCTTTTTTATATTTAGATACCAGATCAGATAGGGGTGTTACATCTATTGGCTTAGTGATATCTGGAGATTCAAATCCTAAAATTATTTTTCTTCCTTTTGCTGTAAGAATAGAAACTCCTTTTGTACCAATTACAGCTATGTCGCTGCCCGCAGTATCCGGATCACTATCCAGCAATCGAATAATTTCGTCATCCGCGGGACCCGAAAAGCTGCCCGAAGAAGTCACTACTAAACAGATAGTTTTATCGAATTCAAAATCGCGCTGATTGACCTCGTCAACACTCTTTGCATTAATTAATTCTTCATATAGGGCCCATAGATCAACATAAAACCTCTGAGACAGAAAGACATCATTTTTTGTCGCATTAATTTTTATAGTTGAGGTAATTTCAAAGATTGAACTGAGATTGGCTATAGTGGTCGTATCAGCTAAATTCTTTTTAATTATTTTTATGTTATCTGCCATAAGAAATCCTTAGGAGTAAAGCCCAATTAATTTTTGAGAAATTGATTCTATATTGCTATCACCCTTGTCTTTTGTAGGAAGCGCCTTAACTCTCTGTTTCAGGTCAGGAATATCCAAATTATTTATGCTGCCACTTCCAAGAGCAACTTGAAGCATTATCTGCTCTTCTATAAGGGTGTATAGCTCATTAGGTGCCTGACCAAAAATACCATAAATCCTCTCACCAATTCTAAGAATTGACTTTGTTTCGGTAGATTGCTCACTTACAAAACGAGAAGTCTCTAGAGTAGACCTATAATTTGCCAAATATGAAGAAACAATTCTTGCAATGTATCTCGCAGTATTTGTTTGTCCTCTACCGCCAACACGAGAAACAGATAGACCAACATTTAATGCAGGCTTTATTCCTTGTCTCATAATGCTATTGTCGAAAATTAATTGTCCATCGGTTATGGATATAAGGGTAGTCGAAAGAAATCCTGTAATGTCGTCATTAGGGGTTATGGATATTGGCAATGAGGTTAATGTTTTCCCGTTACTGCTCTTTTTGCCAGCTCGTTCAAGAAGCGATGAATGCACATAAAACATATCTCCAGGATAAGCCTCTCGACCAGGGTTTTTTCTCATGAGCAAAGATAGTTCTCTGTACGCTTTGGCATGGCTGCTAAGATCATCATAAATAACAATTACATCTTCATTATTCTCCCAAAAATATTCAGCTATAGCACAGCCGCTATAGGGAGCAATGTAGGTCATTGGCAAAGAATCGAATACATCGGCAATTACAAAAATAACCCTGTCCCTCGTTTTAGAGTTTTCAAATCTTTGAATTAATTGTTCAACATCTGATTTTCTTTTACCGATAAGTACCCAAACTATAATTTTGCCTTTTCTGGCCTGATTTATTGCAAGCTGAGTTAAGAAGGTTGTTTTTCCAGACTTAGCGTCGCCCATAACCGCAATTCTCTGGCCATAAACCACTGGAAATAAGGTGTCTACTACAGTAACTCCAGTTTCAAGCTGATTGGAAAGTATTGCCCTATCTTGAAAATCTATCGCTTGTCCGAAAACAATTTGCTCACTAGTTTTTGGCAACATCCCAAGACCATCAACTGCCTTTCCGAGCGGATCAACTATTCTTCCAAGCATTTCTTTGGAAACCTTAACTTTAATTTCTTCGTCTTTTACTACAACCAAACTGCCTATATTAATAACTTCTGTGTTGAGATTTAAAATTTCAATATAATCGTCATAAATACTTTCTACTAGACCGTTGCTCCCGTCCTCAAAAACAACTACTGAACCCATCATCACTTTATCTAAGCCACTAACTCTTGCCAAGAATCTATCGCTATAAATAACCTCTCCGGAATCATTGCCCTTCTCAACTAAGGATTTAAAAATCTGTGAACTAGACATTATTTAATATCCCCTTGATCGAATCTTTGTTACCTAAAAGCACTGAAGATATGGATAAATCAATCCTTTTTTTGTCAGTCTTTAAGATAACTCCGCCTATTATTGATTCATCTACGATTATCTCAACAAGGACAAATGGATTGATTGTTCTAAGCCAACTAACCATTTTTGTCTTGAACTTATTCGAAGGTATTCCCGATAACGTTAAAGTGACTGTTGGTGATGAAGATATAATGGCTTCAAGTTGTTTTTTTAACTCACTAAGGTGATTCCACTCAATTGAATCTTCAAAAAAATATTGCATCATTTCTGGAAGTTCTATTTTTGTAATTTTTGCTTTTATCCCGGCTTTATTAGCGGCCTCAACTGATCGCTTTTCAGAGATTGCACTATCTATAAAAGAAATCAACTGATAGATCTGAGCTAAATTTGAAATCTGTTTTGGCAGACCCTTTAACTTATACTCCGACATTTTTTATATCCTCTAAAATAGCAGCTTTGTTTTGTTCAAGCTTTTCGAATATATAGTCTTCCTGGTCATTCAAGTCAATCGTGCCTTCAAGGCTATTATTAAGATATGAAACCAAAATGTTATTTAGTCTATCTTCGACCTTTTTAACTACCTCGTCTTTTTTGGCACTGACAGCTTCTTGAGTTGCGCTATTAATAGATGTTGAAGAGGTGAGCATTTTAGCTTGTGTATCTTCTGCGATCTTTTGAGATTTAACCCTAAAATCTTCTAGTGATTTTCCAAATTCTTTTGTAATAGACTCCAGGCTAGTCCTAAAAGTTTGATCAAGCTGTAACATGTTCATTTTAAGTTGACTATCAAACTGAACCTTATACTTACTTATCATTTGGTCTGTAGCCATATTTAAAGCCTCTTCTGAAGCTTTTTTAAGTGAAATTGGGTCAATATCCATTTCCTTGATTTTTGATTGCTTGCGCGGCTTATTTGTTTTTTTACCACTTTTAACTGTAAGAACTAGCACTAAGACAAAAATTATAAATATTATAATTAGGGTTATAATCCATTGTTTTAAGTTAGAATTTGTTGATTCAGATATATTGAACATTCCCTACCCCTGTATTACCAAATATGATGCGACGAAACTTATTAAGATTATAGCTACAACCATAACAATTATCAAAATAGTATGGCTAGTTATGCCTCGACTTGCGAGCGGATTTCTTCCGATAGACCTAATCGATACAACTGTCGAAGCAAGAATAAGTAGTAATGATATTCCGATTGATATCAATAGGATTACGAGTGCAGTTATTGTTTGGCTTTGAGTTACCGTCTTATGGACAATCTTAGAAAAAAAAGATTGAAATGGTCTTATTGATGAATTATCGGAAAGAGATATTGGAGTTCCTGCAAAATCAGCTACAGATACATTAACCAAAATCTGTCCGGCATATATTGTTTGAGTCTTGCCGTTGCCAAGATTTATAGTTTCCTTAACCGCTCCTTGAGAACTTGAGTCAAAATTTGAGACGGCCGTCCCCATAACTCTTGTCGCAACAGTAGCCTTCTGGCCTACGCCCTCAATAATAGAAGCGGTGATTCTGTCACCTTTTGCAATATTACCATTTATTGTAGACACATCTGTCGGATATGATCCCGAGGTACCAACATCTATAGATGTTTTTGTGGTATTGAAACCTATATTCGAGCTGTTCTGACGAATTACCACGCCTGTAAGGTTATTGATATTGTTAACGTTAGCCGTTACAACAGATTGTGCATTTTTAGAATTAATACTAACAATAGATCCAACTTGTATATTGTCACTACTTGAATAACCGCCAGAAAAACTTAAGGTTGCTGCGTCTGCGACACCAACCACGCTAGAGCTAAATATAATAAAAGATGCGAGAAATAAAGGCCTCACTCTAAGTCCAAATTTGATCCGGCCCCAGATATTAACTTTCAAAATATCACACCCCTTAAGCTTACTTTAAAACAATAATATCATAAAAAACATTAATCAAATTGAAAATCTTCAAATTATGGTGGGCGGTAAGGGACTCGAACCCCCGACTTCCTCGGTGTAAACGAGGCGCTC
>JBAXGD010000022.1:0-6373 GCA_037139575.1 bacterium | reverse complement strand
GCCATAGACACGGATATTGCAGCTATTTCTATGATAAAAAAGAACTCGACCTTAAATAGCCTATCCAATATTGAAGTAAGTCCAAGTCATGGCTATGAAGATGTGCCTGATGACAGAAGGTTTGATTTAATAGTTTCTAACCCACCTACCCACAGAGGAAGAGAAGTTATAGATAACATGATTAAAGATAGTCACAAGTATCTGGCGGAAAATGGCAATTTAATTTTGGTCGTCGAATCAAGATTGAAGCCTTGGATTGCGAGGAGTATGAATGAAAGCTTCGGTAACCACAAGATACTGTCAAGAAGCGCTAAACACGTAGTCGTTTTTTCGCACAAATCACTTAGCTGAGAAGTTAAGTTAAATTAATGTTATACTAGGGTTTTGATTATGAACAACTCATCTTTTGATAAGGAATTTTTTAAAGGTAATCGGCAAAAGTTAAGAGAGCTATTTCTTGGCACTGCCCCTATAGTTATAACTGCTAATGGACTTGTCCAGAAGAATGCCGATGAAACATTGGAATTCTCTCAAGATAGTAATTTTTGGTATTTAACTGGAATCGATGAACCAAATCTGATTCTTGTGATGGATAAGAATAAGGAATATATTATCGTTCCTGAATACTCAGAAATCCATGACTTCTTTGATGGTAAGGTTAGTTACGACACTGTAAAAAACATATCTGGCATAGAAGAGTGCTATTCGGATAAAGATGGTTGGAAGATTTTAAATTCCAGGATCAAGAAATCTAAGCATGTGGCAACGCTTGCAGCAAATCCTAAATTTATTTCAGCATATGGAATGTATTCTAACCCCGCAAGAGAATCCTTGATTACAAAACTTAAAGAAATTAATTCCTCAATTGAACTATTAGACCTAAGAGCACATCTAATGAATCTAAGAGTAATTAAACAATTGCCAGAAATAGAGGCTATAAAAGAAGCTATAGGTATCACTGTAAAAACTTTAAAACCAATCATGAAACAAAAAAAGTTGGATACATACAATTACGAATACGAAATAGAAGCAGATATATCATCAGGGTTTAGATCTAAGGGTGCTGCTAAACATGCATTCACTCCAATAGTAGGATCCGGCATAAACTCGACAATCATTCATTCTACTTTAAACAATTCAGAAATTGATATAAACCTACCTATAGTTATCGATGTGGGTGCCAGATTTAATAATTACAGTGCCGACATAACAAGAACAATAGTTCCAGGAAAACCTAGCAAAAGACTCCGTAATGTTTACGATGCAGTACTTTCTGCACAGGACTATGCCCTGACTCTACTTAAGCCGGGCGTTATTTTGGAAGAATATGAAGAGGAAATGGAGAAGTACATTGGTGAAAAACTGAGAGAACTAGGACTGATTAAAATTATAGATAGGGAAAATGTTAGAAAGTATTTTCCACACATGGTAAGTCATTTCTTGGGCATTGATGTTCATGATGTTGGTGATTATAAAAAACCACTAGCACCTAATATGGTGGTTACCTGTGAGCCAGGGATATATATACCCGAAGAATCAATTGGCATTAGGATCGAGGACGATATTTTAATAACAGATAGTGGCTGTGAGGTACTCAGTCGTAATTTGCCAAGGGAGTTATAGGTGTCCTACAATAGTAAAAATATGAATGGATTTAATTTAGCCTTTATTAGGTTTTTGCTCAGATGGATAGTCTGTTCATTAGGCCTTTGGATTGCCGTTGGACTGATTGGTTCAGACAAAATTAGCTATGGAACCCATATCTCCTCTGCAATTGAGGCCGGATTTATTCTGGCTATAGTAAACATACTTATAAAGCCACTAGTAGTCATCCTTTCTTTACCTGCAATTTTGCTTTCCCTTGGTCTTTTTATGATACTTGTGAATGGCCTGATGGTATTTTTAGTTAGTAAGCTATATACACCACTACATGTCACGAATTTCTTTGTGGCTATACTTGCCGGGCTAATAATTGGGTTGGTAAACTATCTAGTAACAGCTATAATTGAAGAACGATGAATATATTCAACTACATAACTATTGCCTCAATGGCGATAATGACCTTGCTGATATTATTGCAGGTGCGAGGAGCTTCATTGGGCGCTGGACTTGGTGGCGGTGGTGAAGTTAATACAGTAAGACGTGGTACCGATAAGTCTATTCACCAACTAACTATTATTATGGCTTTCATTTTTTCTGCATCGCTGATATTGGGTATAACTGTCTAATATCTCGAGGCGTATCCAATGGCATCAAAAGATTATAAAAAAGTTTTCAAAAAAAAGTATACAAGTGGAGTGAATCAGTTCGAGCAGTTAACCGATGAAACAACTGCTAAATTCGAAAAAAATTTCATTAAAAGACTCAACAAGCTTGAGCCGATTTGGAAGTTTGTTTCTACTTGGCTGATTGGATCGCTATTAGTAATATTTCTGGTAATAATACAGATAATACACTTGTCCGTATATTTTCAGACTAACCAGTTTGTGCCTGGTGGAAATTTAAAAGAGGGCATACTTGGAAGCTACAGTAATTGCAATCCAATCTATGCTTCAACAGCAGTTGATTCATCGGTCTCTAATCTGGTTTTTGCAGGACTATTAAAATATGATAACTCTAATAATTTAGTGCCATCGCTAGCAAGTTCATACTCAGTTAACCAAAGTGGTCGAGACTATACGTTCAAACTAAAGCCTAACTTAAAGTGGCAAGATGGTAAAAGCCTTACTTCTAATGACGTTGCTTTCACATTCAAACTAATCCAATCTCCAGATGCTCAGTCGCCACTTTTTTCTAGCTGGAAGGGAATAACAATAACTACCCCAGATTTAAGTACTATTGTTTTTAGCCTACCTACTCCACTTAGTTCTTTTCCTTACTCGTTAACTACTGGGATTCTGCCCAAACATATATTATCTAGTATTTCTCCGGCTAATATGCGAACCATAAATTTCGATACAGTGTCTCCAGTTGGTTCTGGTCCATTCTCGCTGGTTGCTGTTAGGGCTCAGGGCAATACACCTGACACAGCTCAACAAACAATTGAGCTTAGATCATATAAAGGCTATTGGCAAGGCCCAGCCAAACTCAATGGCATTACTATCGAAGCTTTTCGTAATAAAGCTCAAATGATTGATACATTCAAATCAAAGAAAATTGATACTATGTCGGGACTCGTGGATATTCCTAAATCAAGCAACAATGCAAAAGTATTCAGCGTACCACTAACTGCATCTAATATGATTTTCCTTAAAACATCTGATCCAATTCTTAGTGATTTGAATGTCAGAAAGGCTTTGCTTCAAGCCACTAATAAGAATCAGATTATAGGCGCATTAAATTACGCAACTAAAATTGTGTACGAGCCTTTACTCAGAGGGCAATTAGGATATGATGCTAAATATGCACAGGCTGGGTATGATCCAAAAGCTGCAGAATCAGCGTTAAATAGTGATGGTTGGGTTAAAGGTGCCGATGGAATAAGGTATAAATCAGGTAAGCCACTGACTATCATTTTATCTTCTCCCGATAGTAACGAAGCAAAAACAACAGATGATTTGTTGAAAATACAGTGGAGAAAGGTTGGGGTTGATCTTCGTATAAATGCATTGAGCGACAGTGACCTTAAGTACGCTGTTAGTTATCATAACTACCAGGCTTTGCAGTATGGAATATCTATTGGTGTGGATCCAGATGTCTATACTTATTGGGATAGTTCTCAAACTGACCCAAGGTCACCATTTAGGCTAAATCTCTCAGAATATTCTTCCAAGACAGCAGATGAATCATTACAGGCAGGTAGAACTAGATTAGATCCAACTCTTCGAGCCATAAAATATCAGCAATTCCTTCAATCATGGCAGTCAGATGTTCCAGCAATCGGCCTATACCAGCCTCGATATCTATATGTTTCAAACCTAGCGATTGCAGGACTTAATCCTACTTCCATCAACTCTGATTCAGATAGATATAATAATGTGGTTAATTGGGAGATTAGACAAGCCAAAGTAACAAATACTAAAAAATAGTATAATCTTCTTAAGTACTGATTGTTTTTAAGGGGATATGGCGGAATTGGTAGACGCGTTAGCTTCAGAAGCTAGTGAACATTTGTTCGTGGAGGTTCAAGTCCTCTTGTCCCCACCATTAGTACTGTTATTCTCTAACGTGTTTTGACTTGTGATTCAATCTTGCTGCAATCACGCTAAGTCCGCCTAAAACAGAAACTACTCCAGCTACTTTTACATCTGTAGCCAAGTTTTCGGAAAATATTTCATTCTTGCTACTTGAGAAGTGATTCACGCCTGACATTAGAAGCCCAACTCCTTCCATGCATAGCCCACCAGCTATCGAAGCTAGAGATAATTTAGTGGTTTTTGAGATGTCCTTAGTAAACTCTCTAAAAGTAATATTTTCTTGTGATTCTGTGCTTAATTCTGGTTCTATATTTGACATGTGAGTAATTCTATCATGAAGTATTCTTTTTTACCATAGCAATTTTACTTGCCCTTATGCTTAATCATATTCATAATGTAATTTAATATTCATGAAGACATCTAAGAAGAAAAATGTGGGCGTAGTTAGAAGTAAGTCTGGCTTCTCTTTTAGGCTTTGGGCGCCTAACGCTAAACAGGTATATCTAATAGGTACATTTAATAATTGGACTAAGGATCCTATGGTTAGCGAGAATGATGGATATTGGCATGTTATGTCGAAAAATGCCAAAGAGGGTCAGGAATATAAGTTTGTAATTGAGAATGGCGATAAAGTCATAACTCATAATGATCCAAGATCCATGCACTTCACTACAGCTGCTGGAGCATCAGTTATTTATGTGAATAATTTCGATTGGGAATCAGATTCTTATATTCCACCTCCGATCAATGAACAGGTTATTTATGAGCTTCATATAGGGACTTTTAATAGGCCAGATCCAGCAATGAATGGTACTTTCGAAAGCGCAATTAAAAAACTAGATCATTTAAAGAAATTAGGAATAACAACTATTGAATTAATGCCAATTAATACAATGATTCTTGATAGGGGATGGGGATATGGTATCGACTATATGTTTGCCGTTGAAAGTCTTTATGGAGGCCATCACGGTTTCAAGCAATTTGTTAAGGAAGCCCATAAAAGGAATATGGGAGTTGTTCTGGATGTTGTATATAACCATTTAGGTCCTGACACTAGTTTAGATCTTTGGCAATATGACGGCTGGTCGGAAAATAATCAAGGTGGAATTTATTTTTATAATGATTGGCGAGCTGAAACACCATGGGGCAATACTAGACCAGATTATGGCAGGCCGGAAATTCATCAATATATATTAGATAATGTAAGAATGTTGCTTCATGACTGTCATCTTGATGGGCTGAGGGTAGATTCGACTATCTACATTAGGAATGTTAAGGGTCACGACTCCGACCCTTCTACAGACCTTCCTGAGGGCTGGGAGTTACTTCAGAAAATTAATAAAGTAACAAAAGAAATAAATCCTAGGGCCATTACTATTGCTGAAGATTTGGGCTGCAATGAGTATCTAACAAAACAAATCATTGATGGTGGGGTGGGATTTTCTGCTCAATGGGATCTATCTGGCCCGTCAATCTTTAGAAATGCACTCTCTAGTGATAATCCAGAATATATTAATCTGGCTGAACTGATTACTATGATGAATAAAAGATTTAATGACGATCCTTTCCAGAGAGTTATTTATATGGACTCTCACGATAGTGCCGCAAATGGATCATCTAGATTTGTTTCAGTTATTGCACCAAAAGACACCAATTCTTATTTTGCCAGGAAGCAAAGCCTTATAGCTGCAACATTACAGCTCACTCTACCCGGAATTCCGATGCTGTTCCAAGGTCAGGAATTTTTGGAAACTGGTGAATTTAATGATTGGCAGGCTTTGGACTGGACTAAGACAGAAATAAAGAATAACCAGGGAATAATCGAAGCTTATAGAAAACTAATAGAGCTAAGAAGAAATTATTTTGGCCACTCAAAAGGTCTAACAGGCAAGAATTGTAATCTACTCAATTACGATGAGACAAATAAGGTAATCTCATATCATAGATGGTACGAAGGTGGGCATGGTGATGACGTCGTAGTTATTATTAATTTTGGCAATAGAGATTTTAATGAATATACTCTTAATCTCCCACACGACGGAGAGTGGCAGGTTGCATTTTCTTCAGCAGAAAATAAATATGTTGGTGAATCTAAAAAGTTCAAGCTTAGCACTGTTCAAGTTGAACATGGAAGCACTACGATAAAAATTCCTCAGTCTTGTTCGATTGTTTTAACTAGATAGGGATGATTCGAATTTTTGCCAAGCAATATCGTCTAACTCAATGTTGCCATTCTT
>JBAXGD010000021.1:0-6475 GCA_037139575.1 bacterium | reverse complement strand
TAATATTATAGCATAAGTGTAAATACATATGATATAATATATTTCTTAAAAGTAAAGTTTATGGAAAAATTATATAGTTCAGTTGCGGATAAGATTATACTTAGTTCTGATTCATTGCCAGATCAAACTAAGTTAATAGACATATCTATAAGTCTAACTAATAGTCATATTCCTAGGTATAGCCTAAATGATGAATGGACATCTCTTGCAACAAATCTAAATAGAGAAGAAAAGACTATTATAAAAAGCTCGCTGTCGATTGCTAGGAATGATTTGAAAATTCCAACATTAAAATACCTAAGAAGAGTTCCGGAAGAGGAGCTAATCCGAGCTAAAAAAATTGGTTTGGGTAGGATTGCCATACTCAAAGCTTTTGGTGAAGTTACGCAAAACAATCTAACCCTAGAATATTTTAAAGACAACTTAGAAGATATTTTTATGGAAACTTACAAGATTAAGGATATACAGCCTAGCTAGGAATTAGAGACTCATGTCTAGCCGGACAAAAGCTTCAGCGTACTTGACTCCGTATTTAGAGCCTATATTAGACATCCAGCCCTTCAACATGTCACTTCTTTGCTCTATGTCAGGAATCTGGCTTGCATGAGCTGCTAATGCCCTTAGCTTAACATCTAAGTAATCTGTGACATCTTCTCCGTAATTATGATTTTCGAAATTAGTCATAAGTAGAGTACTGACCTTGTGGGGTTCTAGATGTTCATCCCTTAGAAGCTCAGGAAAACTTAGATGATCTCGTGCCAATGGGTAAACAGCATCCATTGTCGCCATTGCTCCAGCCCTGTGGTCAGTATGATTAATCATGCCCCTCTCAGCTGAATAGATAAAGGTCGGATCCATACACATAACAGTATCTGGCTTAACTGTTCTAATGATCCTAGCTATGGCTTTCTTAACTTCAAGACTATTCTCTAAAGTTCCGTCTTCAAAGTCCTCAAAAAATACATCGCTTAGACCTATGATCTTACCGGCGTCTCTTTGTTCCTGCCGACGAAGCTTTGTCATTTCTTTTGGATCGGCATTCCTGTCCTCAGTTCCCTTACTTCCGTCTGTGAGAATAAGGTAATATGCTTTAGCGCCCATAGAAGTCCATTTGGCAATACTGCCTGCAATTGAGAACTCTAAATCATCAGGGTGAGCAGCTACTCCAAGTATAATTTTTGGATTAAGTGGTTGAAATGTTTTCATGAGTCTCCTTATTTTTATTTATTGGCCAAATCACTTTACCCAGAATATCTGATTTATCGATATTTCCAAAAACCCTAGAATCAGTACTATTTTCTAAATTATCTCCTAATACGTAAAAGCTATCTCCAATAAAAGAAGATACTCTTTTAATTTTTTCTAAGCCGTTGTGAGTAAAGATTATTAAGTCTCCTGCTTCATAATTAGAGGAGCGACGGGCTAACACTAATTTGCCAGGCCTTAGGTGCGGCATCATTGAATTACCAGATATTTTTCGAATAATAGGCATTTTACTGGGCTTTTTTTGTATCGGCGAATATTTCAGTTATTTCATCAATCATAGAAAGTAGCTTTTCGCCGCTTGCTGGATCTACAGATTTCTTAACAGCTCCAGCTTGCTTTGTAGTTTGCCATAATAGTTCATGAATATTAGGGTGTTTTTCTACATGCTCTGGCTTGAAATAGTCTGTCCAAAGAATCCAAAGATGCTGCTTAACAAGATCGGCTCTCTGTTCTTTGATGAATATGGCCCTTATTTTATCTTCGTCGTGTAAATCTGGATATTTTTTCTGGATATTAAGCACTGACTCTGCTTCAATACGTGCCTGAATCGGGTCATAGACTCCACAGGGCAAATCACAATGTGCATAAACTGGCTTAATAAAATTTAGCATAACACCTCCTTATTGGTTGTATATAATTATACAGCCAAAGTTAGTCTTGGTGTCTATAATTTTCGTTTTGCCATTTCTCAATTTCAGCATGGTGGCCGCTAACGAGTACAGACGGTACTTCCATGCCTCTGAATTCTCTTGGTTTAGTGTATTGAGGGTATTCAATAATTCCATCTTGACTGAAGCTCTCTATCTCTGCGCTTTTTTCTCCACCAAGAACTCCGGGCAATAATCTAACAACAGAATCAACAAAAACTAGAGCCGGTAACTCTCCGCCAGTTAGAACATAATTACCGATAGAGATCTTCTTATCTACTATAGACAATATTCTCTCATCATAACCCTCATAATGGGCGCAGAAGATAATAAGGTCTCTGTTTGAACCCGCAAAGTCTCTGGCCATAGATTGATCTAGGGTGTCGCCGGCTGGAGTCATAAGAATAACCTTAGCTTCAGGAGCTGTCTTCTTTGCATGTTCAATTGCGGCAAATATAGGCTCTGGCATCATAAGCATGCCATCTCCTCCACCATATGGAGTATCATCTACT
The DNA here is from genome assembly GCA_037139575.1 of bacterium. Classification (GTDB taxonomy): domain Bacteria; phylum Patescibacteriota; class Saccharimonadia; order Saccharimonadales; family UBA4665; genus CAIYEO01. The sequence goes on along the minus strand of JBAXGD010000021.1, from coordinate 4,050 downwards.
TGTTTTCTTGGACCTAACCCAAACTGTCTTAGATCGATAACTTCAAATTCAACAATATTGTTCTTAGAAGCCTTGAACATCATACTACTGTTAAGGGTTTCATTAATCATGCTTGGAAACAGGGTAATAATTTGAATTTTCATAGGTATATATTTTATCACGAAAAACAAAAAGAACCCCTTAAAGAGGTTCCGTTTGTCACATAAAGCTCCCATAACTTATTTTGGTCATGGCTCGCATCGAGCTAGTTTTTATTTAATGTGCCTTTGTTAGACTATTTAATTATACATCAAGGTCGTCGAGCTCAGCAAGTTCTTTACGAGTCTTGCTAACCATGTCATCATGTTCATCAATCTCTTCTTTTGGAGCTTCTTCCTTAGCCCAAACGTCATCAGATTCTGTACTTGCCGGGGCTTCTTCAGTAACTGCAGATGCTTCCTCAGTTTGTGGAGCCGCATATTCTTCTGTAGGTCTTGGATCTCTTCTTGGACGTTCTTCACCTTCAGGTCGATCGCTATCTACGATTTTAAGATTGTATCTAGCATCATTCTTTGTTCCTAAAGCCCTCAGCAGAGTTCTTAGGCTTTGAGCTGTTGCACCATGCTTACCGATTACTCGGCCAAGATCTTCTGGATCAACTGTTAACTCTAACAAAACTCCTCTTTCGTCAATTCTTCGCTCAATTGATACGGCTTCTGGCTTAGTAACAAGTGATTTGGCTATAAATTCTACAAATTGCTGGTCAATACTACTCATTCTGATATGCTCCTATTTATTACTGTAATAATATTATTATATCCTATTTTCAATAAATTGTTTCAACAATCAAATTGACTATTCCATAGATCAATTTCATGTTAGCATTAGTAAAATGGATAAATTATTAGCAATTATACTTTTAGCACTATCAACAGGAATAGATAATTTTGCCGTATCAGCTGCAATCGGTCTCAATGGAGTGAAATCTAATAACAAGATTAGGTTAGCGCTCACAATAGGCATATTTGAGACAGGTATGACAATACTTGGTATTTTTATTGGAAGCAAGTCAGCAAGCCTTTTCGGCAGCTACACTAACTGGCTAGGTGGAGGCTTATTAATAGCCACTGCTATATATATTATTTATAAAGCTCTTAAAAATAAGGGTGTCGATAAACCTGAGTCTAAAGATAAAATTACTCAGCAAATAATAACTGCAGCCTCTTTAAGTATAGACAACCTAATAGTTGGCTTTAGTCTTGGATCACAGAATATTCCCATCAATGAGGCGATAATAATAATTGCTGTGATTAGTATAAGTTTGGCTCTTCTAGGTATGGAGCTTGGTAGCAGATTAAGTACCAAGGTAGAGGAATACAGTGAAATAATTAGTGGTCTAATTATTGGTATTGTGGGTATTCTAATTTGTACTAAGATTCTTTAGTTTCAGCAGCTTCAACGGCTTCTACACCAGCTTCTTCAACAATCTTTTCAGCTTCTTCTGTTACTATCTCTTCAGTAGCTTCAGTTATTGCTGGCTCTTCAACAGGAGCTTCTTCTTTTGGCTGATTTCTTCTAAGCTTTTCAGAGTTCTTGACTGAACTAGTTTTCTTAGTTGGAACCTCTACCCAAGTAGGTAGTTCAATTTTTTCAGAACGAAATAGACTTGCAACTCGAGGTGAAGGCTGTGAACCATTGCTCATGTAAAGCTTGGCTTTTTCAACGTCAATATTTACAGTCTTGTTGTGTGGATCGTAGTTACCAATATGGGCAACGATTTTACCACTAGTTGGGGTACGGCGTGAGTCCTGAACAACAATACGAAACATAGCGTGTGCTTTTCGTCCGGTTCTTTGTAGTCTAATTACGAGCATAAATCTATAGTCACTTCTTTCTCTAAATTATTTAACTAATACAATTTTAGTTATTTTACAGATATAACGCAGAAATGTCAATCAGATTGACCATCTTTTAACTTCTTGAGTGCCATGTCGGCTGCCTTTTGCTGACCAATCTGCTTACTAGCTCCACTCCCCTGGCCCAAAAGCTTCCCATTTACGAACACTCCAATATTGAATGTCTTATCATGATCTGGACCTTCTTCGCTCATTACTCTGTAGCTAGGAGTCTGGCCTTCTAGGCTCTGAACTAGTTCCTGAAGGTGAGATTTTGAGTCCATCCAAGATCCGGTTGCTAAAATCTCTTCAAACGTAACGAGTAGGCTCTTTTGGATGAAATCCCTTGAAGCTTCATATCCTTGGTCTAGATAAATCGCACCTATTACTGCCTCATAGGTGTTTGCAAGTATTTGAGCTCTTGCTCTATCCGTACCACGTCTTTCACCTTTGCTTAGCCTAAGCATTGATTCAAAGTCGAGCCTTGCAGCAGCTGCAGAAATGCTTTCAGTCCTAACCAAAGAACTTCTCCAGTTGGTGAGTATACCTTCTTGTTCTGTGTAATTATTGTAAAGAAATTCTGTAGTTACAAGCTCCAGCACAGCATCGCCTAGGAATTCCAATCTTTCATTGTGTTGTTTAACTGTTTTCTTATGTTCGTTTAAATAAGAACGATGCGTAAATGCCTGCAATAGTAATTCGATATTGACGAAAGTAACGCCTAATATTTCAGTAGAAAACTTCTGGTATTTTATATTATCTTGATTCACGTATTTTCTTCAATCCTAGTAACATTAATTTTCCGATGTCTTCGTATTCCATTTTATCAATTGCTTCGTTAACTGGAAACCACTTTATTCCTGTGAGCCATTCTTCAGGTTTCAACTCATTTGTATCACCCTTGGCGTGAACTAAATATATGTGCATGGTCATGAGCACTAGAGTACTGACTCTTCTGTATCTAAAATTAACCTTACCCAGCCAGCTAAGAACGTCCATTTCCTGTAATCCAGTTTCTTCTTGTATTTCTCTCTTGGCTGTATCTCGAGATTCCTCACCAGGTTCAACATGCCCCTTAGGAATTGTCCATCGTTTTTTGGCATCCTGAATAAGCAAGATCTCAATCTTGCCATCTTTATCTAATCTATAGACAATTCCACCTGAAGTTGTTTCATGAACTACTTCTTTAATGGCCGTGTTTCGATTAGTTACGAAATGTTTTATTCCTTTTAAAGGATCTGGTCTTTTCATAATTTAGCCTTTACTAGATTAGGGAGTTAATTGGCTTTTGGCTCTTCAAGACTTCTTAACACTGTACCGAGTACACCATTAATAAATTTTGAAGAGTTGTCTCCACCAAAAGATTTTGCAAGCTCTACAGCTTCATTAATAACTACCTTTGGAGGAGTGTCTTTTTCAAATAACAGCTCATACATTCCTATGTGGAGTATGATTCGATCCATTCGAGCAATTTGATCTATTGGCCAGTCTGGGGCAATTGGTGTTAATTGCTTATCTAGATCAACCTCTTTATCGGTGATACCTTTAACTAGACGAACAACAAAATCTTTGTCATCCATCATCTTCTTGTATCTCTCGATATTTCTATCAAGAACTTCATCTAAATTAAAGCTAGAATCGCTCGAAGCTCTTCTGAAGTCTTGCTCATATAGAGTTTGTAAAACAATGATACGACCAAGGTGACGATTAGATGCCATAGTATTTTACTCGTTTAGATTGATTTAAGGTGCTATTTAGTTCTTAGACTTTTTTGCCAGATTCACGAACGGTGGTTCGGACCTTAATAGGGCTCTTAGCATTCACTGCTCGAGCTAATTTTAAAGCCAAATGACTTCTTCTGGTACCAGTTTTGCGTGGACTGGTTCGCTTCTTAGGTTTACCCATATGTAAAGGGACTCCTTATTATTGATTGAACTATAGGTTAATTATAGCGAAAAACAGCTTATAACTCAAGTAATTTGAGTACCTGATTTTACTAACTGACCACTAAGCTGACTAATTTGCCTTTAATATATATCTTTTTATGTATAGTTTTCTTAGCTATTAATTCAGCAATCCTATCATTTTCTAGTGCAGCATTCATGACCTTATCTTCTGATGAATCTACGGGAAGGTTTAATTTTGCCCTGACCTTACCGTTAACCTGCACAACAAT
>JBAXGD010000020.1:0-6662 GCA_037139575.1 bacterium | reverse complement strand
CGCTGGTTGGCATAGAAGGGGCCATTGGATCATTAGTCGGTGTAGTGGGCATGGTAGGGGCTGATTCATTGGTAGCGCCAAAATTATCGACTGCTGGAGTGGTAACTTCTGGTTGCTGCTGAGGCATAGCGGGAGCCATTGGATCACTCATAGGCATTGATTGAGCCATAGGATCTACAGCTGGCATTGCTGTCATCTCAGGTGCTGGTGCGGCTTGAGCCATAGGATCGCTGGTTGGCATAGAAGGGGCCATTGGATCATTAGTCGGTGTAGTGGGCATGGTGGGTGTTGGAGTGAAGCCTGGAATGTTATCGGTTGTAGTGTCCGCATTCATATTAGTGTTATTTTGATTGCCAGGATTTGTTGTTGGGCCCATATTTATTTCCTAATTAATTTTATAAAACTCTAGTTAATCACTAAAGTAGATATACGTTCATTTTAGCATAAGAGCTTTGTAGACCAAATTAATGTCTATTTGGACTCATGAGAAGCAAACCATTGCATGACAATAGTTGCAGTAATCCAAATAGGAAATAGCTTAAAAATTGCTTCTGGAAAAGTTTTAGAGCTATTAATCGAATATACAAGTGAGGTTATAAGGACAAATATATATGGGACATAGCAAAGAAAACCCTGCCAAGTATTACCAATGTAACTCCAGCGAACTTTTTTAAACAAGGGTTTTTGCTTTTTAGCCATTACCGCTATTATGGCACAAGTCGATTTATATCTCTAGGAAATAGAATTGCTTCTTTAACATTATCTAGGCCGACTATCTTCTCAACAAAACGGTCAATACCAAAACCGCAACCACCATGTGAAGGTAATCCATATTTAAAGGCTTTTAGATATGACTCAAATCCTGGAGCATTGGGATCAATGCCCTTTTCTTTCATCTGATTCGTTAGGGTTTCAAAATTATTCTCGCGCATAGGGCATGTTGCAAGCTCTATTCCCCTAAAGAGAAGGTCAGCTGCTAGTACAGTCTTGGGATTATCTGGATTTATTTTCTGGTAAAACTTGTGAGCTTCTATTGGCATTTCTGTTGCAAATACAGCCTCTGACCCATCATGCTTTTTAGCATAGTCACAAATCCAGCGCTCTTCAGCAGGAGATAAATCTTTATCGCTATGAGTATTTTCACCAGTTGCCTTAGAATACATCTCGTGAATTTGAGCTACTGTATATCTAGGAAACTTCTTTGTTAGCTTAAGTTCAGGTGCATTAAATTTCTTTAAAATATCGTCATGATCTGCATATATTTTTGTTACTGTGTCATAAACCATATCTTGAATAAAATCCAAAAGCTCTTCATGAGTATCAATAAATCCCATTTCAATATCTAGCATTGTTACTTCAGATACGTGTCTAGTTGTTGCACTTAGTTCAGCCCTAAATGCTGGACCAATTTCAAAAACTCTTTCGAAAACACCTACCATCATTTGCTTATATAGCTGTGGGCTTTGAGCTAGGCTAGCTTCTTTACCAAAATAATCTAGCTTAAATACTTCCGCTCCACCCTCAGCGTTACCAGCCACAATTTTTGGTGATTGGATTTCGACAAAGTCATTGGAGTCTAGAAAAGTTCGGATATTCTTTAGCGTCTGGCTTCTTATTCTAAATATCCCCTGTTCACTTAAGTTGCGAAGGCCAATAACTCGGTTATCGAAAAGCGTATCTAGGTTTTCAGGCTTATGCGAAAGAGGCTTATCTATTTCGATTGGTGGCTCGTCAACAACTGGAACAACTACATTTATTACTCCGTCGTGCAATTCTGCCCCACCAGGTGCTCTGGTTTCTTCGACTACATTTCCACTAATATCAACAATAGTTCCAATCTGAAGACCTCTTAGTTTTTCAACTTCAGATTTATCGTTTATGACAACCTGAACAAGACCACTTCGGTCTCGAATGTTAATAAAGGTAAGTCCACCGAGCAATCTTTTCTTGTGGATCCAACCTTTAATGGTAATATTTTTACCAATATTGTCTTTGGTTTCTTTAGCTAATACTCTTTGCATGTTTTTTATTCTACCACCTCTGGTGGATTTTTCATCAATGATTCTTACTAAATTGAGAAATCACATCTTCTGGATTAGTGTAGTTTTCAAGATCTGAGGGATTAATTACTCCTATGATTTGCTTGAAAACATCTGAAGCCGTAATTAGCCCAACAATTGCTTCGGTGTTGTCTATAGCCATGAATTTATTTTGGTTCGTTTTAACAATTGCGGTTATAACATCGTTAAGAGTGCTTTCCTTATGAATATAGAAAACATCCTTATTAACATGATCTTTTATTTTGCCGCCTTTTTTGACTTCCAAAATATCCGATATATATAGGCCACCTACAATATTATTTTTCTTACTCTCATATACCGGGAAAAAAGAATGGCCACTACTATGAAGCTCTTCAAGCAATACTGGACCAATGTCATCCTTGATATCTACTTGAGTAACTTGATCAATGTGGGTCATACTTGATTCGACAAGCTTTTCTTTAAATAGAATTGATTCGATTGCTCGACTTATCACATCAGTATCTATCCGGTTATGAACAGCAACCTTTTGCTCCTTGAGAAAGCTTAGCAAATCTTCAACTTCATATATTTTCTGCTCAATTATATTCTGGTGATTGAGTGGCAAAATTCTACCTATGACTGGTTGAATAAAGCTCATAGTTTTACTTACAAATGGAGAAATCTTTTTTGCAGATATTAATCCTAGCTTGGTTTTTTGTCCAACAAGAACTCCATATACAAAACTAAAGTAAGCTGCGAATAAAATTATTGTTAAGAAAAATGGTAAATGCCCTTCTAGTGCTAACATTGACCAGCTTGTTAGGGCACCAATAATCAGCCAAAAAACTAAATCTAGTTGCCTACCATAAAGAAGTACCTGATATATGTTGCTTGCCTCTTTGTCTGTTCTTCTGGCTCGTCTTTTGTATTCGTTAACAGAAAGAAATTTATACGCAGACAGAATTAGAATGAGGTAGGTTGATATAAATAAAAGTGTTAGGGTCAGCAATAAACTGCTCATACTTATATACTACGATGAGTCGGGTTTTTTTGGAAGTAAAGAAGTAAGTCGGTTATAATATTAAGAAGATAATTATTAAGGAGTACGATGAGTAAAAGATTCTGGATTATATTAATAGCAATCATGGTTGGTCTTGGGGTTACATATAAGTTATCGTCAGGCTCAAACGGCAATAAGTCCAATTCTTCTTTGTCTGGAAGTAATCATATTGAAGGCAAAGGATCTGCCGGGATTACATTAATTGAATATGGTGACTATGAATGTCCTTACTGTGCACAGTATTATCCAATCGTAGGCCAAGTACAGCAAAAATTTAATGATCAGGTATTCTTTCAATTCAAACACCTACCTTTAACCCAAATTCACCAAAATGCATTTGCAGCAGCAAGAGCAGCCGAAGCAGCCGGTCAAATGGGCAAATTCAAGGAAATGCACGGAATACTATATGAAACTAATATTTCTTATTTAAATAACAAGAAACAGGCTAGCTGGGTAACCGCACAAAATCCTGTGCCTTACTTTGATGCATTTGCTAAACAACTTGGACTCGATCAGGCTAAATTTGATAACTACTACACCAGTTCAACGGTGAATGATCTTATAAATGGTGACCGTAATGATTTCGCTAAAACCGGTGCAGAAGAAGCTACTCCAGCATTCTTTCTTAATGGCAAGCAAATCAAGCCGCAAGCGACTGTTGATAGTTTCTCATCAATCATTCAAGCAGCTATAGATAAGCAAGCTAAGAAATAGATTCCTAGTAGACTAGGAATTTTCGCCATTCAGGTTTCTGTACTCTTACAGAAACATTAGTAGCTTTTGATTGTGTCATTTTTATTTTTATTAACATTTCCACTCCGTTTTTTTTGTAGCTCAATATAATTTATTGATTACTTTTTTTTATTTCCTCTTTTTGTCTCTTTATTAGCAATATATTGATTGCTTATAGAAGTAAAGATATCTTAATCGAAATGAATTCCAGTGTCAAGCTTATGTTTTAACAATTCTATCGAATTTGTCCTGACACGATCTACATATGCTGCAAGGACCTACAAGTACTGTTTCCCCTTTTTTTGCACAGCTACCCATTATACAAACACCTTGAGTCCACTTCCAGTTTTCTCGCCTGTTGGCAAATAAATCTATCATTTCGAGCATAGAAAAGGATCCAACTGTATTTCCGGCGCACCCACCACCAATTTCAATATTATATCCAGCAATCATATTGTTATTCTGATTAGATATAATATTAATCTTTTGAATATCGGCTTCAGGATCATCTATTAAGGCCTTTATGCGCTCTTCGTTTTCAATTATTCTTCTAGCTGATTCCTGGCCAATTTTATTGATAATTTTTTCATTACCTATACTTACAGCGGCACTCACCCATAGAGTGTTACGCTTAGCCTTCTCAAGCTCCGCTGCAATCTCCCTGTTCATTCTGAGTTGCCCGAGAGTATCGACATTTTCTTTAATTAAGGAATTGAAGCGATTGCTCCATGAATTAGATAGACTTGCAATAAAGTTGGTTATTTCTTCTGTTGCATATCCACTATTTAAACTTTCAGACAATTGAATTTCAAAATCGAGCCACCTTGTTGCAATTGCCTCTGCTTTTTCATGTATCTCATTTTGATCAGCATCAAATAAATCAAGCTGAGCCTCAACAATTTGCCTTTTGTCTTCTTCAATATATGGCAAGACAGCTCTTGCGATATCTAAAACTCCACCGGGAAGGTCGACTTCAGATATTTCGAGCTGAGAATGTGTCTTCATAACAGTTAGAGCAGATCCATCATCATCAACATTAAGCGACTTACCAAAAATATTATTTGGGTCGTTGAGCATTGCAAACCATGCAGATAGAGGTATGTCTCTAAGCAGAATTGATTGCATAAACTTGCCTTCAATTGATCCATCAGGATTCATATTAAGTCCGTGAATTCTTATCTGGTCATCGTCGCCAAGATGTTCTTTTTTTGCAATTTCATAAGGTGCATCAACTTCACTCATCCTAGGAGAAATAAATATTTTGAAAATCCCTGGTCTCAAATTTAGATTAACATCAAGCGCTTCTTCAACCTCAACATCAACTCTAGCTATTGCCGATTCATGGGAATGAAAATTATATCCCGAGAAAGCCACATCTTCAGGTCTTTGATCTAGCCAGTAAAAAGTTCCATCTCTATATTCCTGGTGAGTGGTTGATACTGCGAATGGAACAGCAGCTTCTTTGACTGCAGTTACTAGATTTTCATGAATTTCTTTTAAGTCTCTATGTTCATAGGTAGCGTCAATGTTTCTAAGACGATTTAAATGATCAACCTCACTAAGAAGACGAGTGTCTAGCTCAACAACTCTTGGCCTCTCCATAGTTAGATTTTCCATAAAAAACACCTACACTTTTTCCTCTTATACCGAAGTAGGATTTTAAGTGTAGGTGTACCCATCCAACCTATTTCTTCCTGCTCGGGAATAAGATCGTTCCATTTAAAAGCTGTATCTGACTTTGTTCGCGAGCGAACTTACAGTTGCGGCACAGTATCGGATTCACACCGATTTCCAGCTATTTAATTGTTAACTAATTTAATATTAACATATTCTAATAAAGAATTATCTAGCGTTAGGCGTAGGACCATTTGAGGATAGTGCTGTAGAGTGTCTACCGTCATCATAAACGTATCCACTCATTCCGGCTTTGTAAACAGCCATTTTCGGTCTGGATGTGGAGTATTCACTAAAAACATCTTTATCAATCATAGTTTTTCCTAATTGAGTAGCAATCCAATCAAGTCTTGGTCTCATTCCCTCTTCTAGTTCTTCTCTATCTCTCTCGCTTCTTAATTTTTCCAATAATTCTTGTCTTTGGTCTAATGGCATTTTAATAATGGTTGAGGATTCTTCCTTTGTCATAAAGCCATTATCAATAAACCCATTTACTGAGTCAAAAGGTGTTATGTTTTCTTGTTGGTTTGTTTCTTTTGTTGTTGTCATTTTCTTATGATAGCACTAATGCTTATAAAAGTCAAGCATAGCCAGCTGTCTAGTCGTTAGTTGTCTTGGCTGTTATCTTGTTTAATCGGTCCAGGAAACCGCTAGCGGCTCCATCCATATTTAAGACCCGGAGTGTTCCAACCAGTACATATAATTCATCGATCTTAGCTTGTTCCATAACTGAAGCCTGCTCAACTTGCTTAAAAAAATGATTTATCTTTTCTATCAACCATTTTTCTTCAGCTGGCTTAACGGTATTAGTGGTTATCTTCGGATTTTCGGCTGGACTGGCAACTTCTAATGATCTTGCTGAGTGATCTCTTTTAAGCAAATGTCCTCTTTTAATAAGGTTATTTACATGAAGCGATACTGTTGCCACTGAATTATAGTTTAGTCCGGTCATTATTTCCCTGTAGCTTGGACTATAGCCATGCTGGTTGATGAATCCTTCTATAAATTCTAATAATTCTTTTTGTTTTTTAGTTGGCCTAGTTTTTTGTTCCACTTTATTTTTTACCTTTCTTTCTAGAGCGTTTTTTAAATACCCATAGCTTATACCAGTAAAAGTTCCATACAGTGAAGAATCCAGCTGAAACAAACTGACCAATGTATGGAGTAAGTCCCTG
>JBAXGD010000019.1:0-6754 GCA_037139575.1 bacterium | reverse complement strand
GCTCGACACCACCAGTTTTTGTCTTTATAAAAGAATATTCGTCCGCCCTGATCACCAACTTCATAGCCATTCTCTTCTGAGCCAATTTCAATAGTCTTTGCATCTATCCCTTTAGCTTCAAAAATATCGGCCCAAATCTTAGAACTTTCTTGATCTTTTGGTATGTTAAGCTCTTCATTACCGCTGTAGCAAGTGACATATATTCTAGATGGGTCTAACTTAACAATATCTGTTAAGAATTCAAAAAACCAAGATATCTGTTCTTTCTTAAAGTAATCTCCTAAGCTCCAGTTACCAAGCATTTCAAAAAATGTAGTGTGTCTATTGTCTCCAACTTCTTCTATATCCTGAGCTCGTAAACAGGTTTGCGAATCGACTAGTCGATTGCCTTCAGGATGCTCTTGACCCAATAAGTAAGGCAATAAAGGCTGCATGCCACTTCCTGTAAAAAGTGTTGTAGGATCATTTTCAGGAACTAATCTAGCTCGGGAAATCACCGAGTGATTTTTTTCCTTGAAAAAGTTTATGTAGGCTTTTCTAATTTCTTGTGCTGTCATATGTGTATTAATAAGTATTGTATCAGATAACAATTCCGCCACCGACAACTTTTTCTTTTTCATATATTACTGCAGACTGCCCGGGAGTGATTGCTCTAACCTCATCTTTAAGTTCTATTAGATAATTATCACCTTCTTTTTTAAATGATTTCACTGCTACAAGATCTGCTCTATATCTAGTTCTTATAGTGTATTCACTCTGTGAATTAGGAGCTTCATTAATCCAATGCAAATCACTAAGGGTTAGCTTCTGATTCCAAAGATTTTTATCCGATATGTCAGTAGTCACAAATACCTGGTTATTTTTAACGTCTTTACCGGTGACATAATATGGCAAGCCACCACCAACATTAAGACCATGCCTTTGACCGATAGTGTAGTATAGGGAACCTTCATGATCACCCAATACTTTTCCGTTTTGATCAATGATTTGACCTGGTTTTTGAGGGCCTAGTTCAGTTTCGAGAAATTCTTTAATCCCAACTTTTCCGACAAAACATATTCCCTGAGAGTCTTTCTTTTCGGCAGTTGCAAGACCTAAACGTTTAGCGATTTCTCGCACCTTTGGTTTTTCCATTTCACCAATTGGCATAATAGTTTTCTTCAGAGCCTCTTCATTAACCCTGTAAAGAAAGTAGCTTTGATCTTTATTTTTATCTATTCCAACAAGTAATTTACCATCTTTTACTCTGGCGTAGTGTCCGGTAGCAATATAGTCAGCACCGTCTTCAAGTGCAGTATCTAGAAATAGTTTAAACTTTATCTCCTGATTGCACATAATATCTGGATTAGGAGTTCTTCCTGCCTGATATTCAGCTACCATATAATCTACTACTTTTTGACGATACTCATTTTCAAAATCATACATTTTAAACTCGATACCAAGTTGAGTTGCGACTTTTTTTGCATCCTGATAATCTTCTTCCCAAGTACAATGATGGCCTGGCAAATCCTTGCTCCAGTTTTTCATGTAAACGCCAACAACATCATAGCCAGCATCTAGAAGTAGAGCTGCAGTGACTGAACTGTCTACTCCACCACTCATTCCTACGTAAACTGTTTCTCTCATGATATTTCCTTAATAGCACCGACAATTAAATCAACTGATTTTTCAACATCAGACTTAGTGGTTTGACGACCGAGCGAAATCCTAATACTAGATCTAGCCAATTCATCGCTAATACCCATGGCTTTAAGTACGTGTGAAGGTTCATTCGAACTTGCACTACAGGCCGAACCAGCAGCGCAGTATAATTTTCGATCATCGAGAATAGATAACAATCTTTCATTGTCTATGCCGGGAAATGACAAATGTATATTATTTGGTAATCTATTCTTCAAGCTACCATTAATGATGGTCTCAGGTAAAAGATTTGTAATTTTTTTCATAAATAATGATTGCAGTTCTGCTAATCTACTAACTTCATCTTTTCTTGTTGATTGAGCAATCTCTAAAGCCTTGGATAGCCCAATTGCGCCTGCAACATTTTCAGTACCGCTTCTTATATTTCTCTCCTGGCCACCACCTAAGATATTTGACTTCAAGATTATTCCCGACTTAACAAATAGGACTCCTGTCTGTTTAGGGCCATAGATTTTACCACCGTTCAATGACATGAGATCAATTCCTAGTCTTGCGTGATGTAGGTCTAAATAATTAACGGCCTGTGAAGCGTCGACATGCAGATAAAGTGGCGTTGTATTGCCGGATAAAAGTCTTTGTTTTCTAATTTCATGAATCTTCTGAGATATCGACTTGATGGGCTGGATTGATCCTACCTCATTATTTGCATACATAACCGATATTAGAACTGTATTGTTATCAATCAAGCCAATGAGTTTATCTGTATCGATGATTGCCTTATTGTCGACTGGAGCTATCTTATATATATACTGACTTACTGGTTGAATTACTGAATCATGCTCAATAGAGCTTGATATGACATTCTTTCCTTTATATCCATTCATAATTCCATGTATAGCTAGATTATTAGATTCAGTGCCTCCAGCTGTGAATATAATCTCATCAGATTTGGCTCCAAGCCAATTAGCTATGCTCCTTCTAGCTTCATTAAGTTCCTGCTTAACTTTTTTTGCAGGTGAATAATTAGCAGATGGATTAAAAAAGTCCGCGCTCAGAAATGAGGACATAGAATCAATGACTCGTTGGTCCATTGGAGTTGCAGCAGCATAATCTAAATAAATATAATCTTTCATAATATGTTTGTAGGGTTACTAATATCTATTTTATATTAATAGACTTCAGCGCGTACACGTTTTAAGTAAAGACTTGCAGCAAGAATGAAGTTCTTAGCCTCATCTTTGCCAACTTTTTCATAATGCTGATTATTGTGAGCTTTAATTATTCCTTCAGGTCTAAGGTTATACCTGGTTGTAACAATTTGTCTCTTGCCATAAGTATCGGTCCATTCTTCATGCCAAACCCATGTGTGCGGGTCCAAACAAAAAAATTCTCGTCTAACGTTTTTTTGAGTAACGCCGAAAATCCTACCGCCTATCTTAGCTTCCAAATGAATAAAATCTCTTTTGAGCTTTGACTTAGCTTCTATCCGTCTCTGGCGTGCAATATCTTGAAAAATATTTAACATAAAAATCCTATTAAACAGCTATAAATTCTTGGGATAAATCCTGATCTACATCATATGCTCGTTCAGAATTTGTCTCCAAATCTAAATCTACACCATTTAAGTTAGCCTGATAGCTAATAATTAGGGCAGCTTCTTCAAGCTCCTGTAATCTTTCGATTTTTGCGGAGTCTACTAAAGGTAGATTTTCATTGAACTCAGGGTTAATCATAATTGCCTTATTAATTTAGATTAAATAACTTTTTGGCATTTGAAGTAGTGACCTTAGAAATAGATTCCAAAGTTTCGTTCCTCAATTCCGATAAAAAGAATGCGACATTTATCACATGTTTTAACTGAGCAATTGTACCTCTATATGGGGCGGGTGTCAAGAATGGAGCATCTGTTTCGAGCAACATTTTTTCTAGGGGTACTAGTTTTGCGGCATCGAGTTGCGCCTGATTCTTTGTGAACGTCATTATTCCGTTGAGCCCCACATATAAATTCCTAGATAATATCTCTTGTAATATTTCTTTTGAGGCAGTAAAACTATGAATAACTCCTCTAATATTTGGGTACCTATCTATTATTGGCCAGAAATCTTCAAAAGCATCCCTTACATGAAATATCACCGGCAAATTATGTTTTTGTGCCAATTCCAACTGAAACTCTAATATTTTTTTCTGATCGGCCTTTGGAGAATGATTATAGTAATAATCTAGTCCGCACTCACCTATAGCTACATTTTTTTTATCATCCGCTAGACTTGCAAATTCATTAAGCTTCTTTTGTTCATTTATATAGTCCTTGGCCTCATGTGGATGGATACCGATTGATGAATAGATATTGTCGTGGCTTTTTGCGAATTTGACAGCCAGTTTTGAGTCTTCCAAATCCGTTCCAACCACAATAGCAGCACTAACTCCAGCCTCAGCTCCGTCTTTAATAACCAAATCGGGATCTAGACCATAGTCTTTTGAATGTATGTGACAATGAGTGTCGATAAAATCCATAACAAGTTATGCTTTAGTGTATTTTGCAGGTAGTTCTTTTTTGGGAAATAGCATGGTTTTTAAGGGTCTAATTACTCCGTCTTTAAAAACATATCGTATTTTTGTAGCTGCATCTGGAAGAAATGGCTCTAATAGATCTGCTATCTGAACTAAGCTACTAGACTGGTATGCAAGGACCTCTCTTAAGTGATCTGCATCATTATTTTTGGCAAGCTCCCATGGTTTTTCTTCATCTATGTATTGGTTAAGTCCTTTTATCTGTTGAAAAACTTCATCAAGCGCTCTATCAAACTGACAGCTCTCTAAGGCATCGATGTATGGGCCAATATCATGATGAGCCTCAGGCATTTCACCAATTAGTCCCTTTTGATATTTCATAATCATTGCTGCAGTTCTTTGAACAGCATTGCCAAGCTGATTGGCAAGTTCGTTGTTATATGCTGAATCAATCGCCTGCCAGCTAAAATCTCCATCGTTATATGATGGGATGTGTCTCAGCATGAAGTATCTAAAACCATCTACTCCATAGTGTTCTATGACTTCGTTAGGATCCACACCATTACCCAGACTCTTGCTCATCGTTTGACCATTAATCTTTATAAAGCTATGAACATACAAAACTTTAGGTAATGGCAACCCTAAGCTCATGAGCATGGCGGGCCAAATAGCAGCGTGGAATCTTATAATATCTTTGCCAATTACTTGAACATTAGCTGGCCAAAAGTTCTTAAAATCATCATTTTCTGGGTATCCCAAAACTGTTAGATAGTTCATGAGCGCTTCAAACCATACGTACATTACCTGAGTATCGTCGCCAGGTACATCAATTCCCCAGTTTAATTTATTCTTTGGTCTGGAAATACTAATGTCCTGCAGGCCACTCTTTAACAGTGAAATAATTTCATTTTTTCTTGCTTCTGGAATAATCTTGAATTCATCTTTTTCGATTGCTTCAAGTATTGCCTTTGAATACTTAGAAAGCTTGAAAAAGTAATTATTTTCTTCGAGTCTTTTGTAGGCCTGTGGATGATTTGGATCGGTACGCTCTTTTTCGACTTGAGCTTCAGGAACAAATTCTTCCTGCTTAACATCGTACCAGCCAGAATACTTGCCTTTGTACATATCGTGAGATAGTTTCTGCCAAATAATATCTGCTCTTTGGATATGACCCTTGTCTGTAGTCCTAATAAATCTATCGTTACTAATCTGAAGATTCTTCTGGAGGTCTTTAAATTTATTGGCGATTGATTCAGTGAATTCTTTTGGCGTCATCTTAAGTTCAGCAGCTTTTTGAGCATTCTTATCACCATGTTCGTCAGTACCAGTACTGAATATTACAGTTTTTCCAGATTGTCTTGCATATCTAGCCAAAACATCTGCCATCAAAAATTCAAGGGCATGTCCAAGATGTGGCGCTCCATTAGCATATGGGATAGATGTGGTGACGTAATAATTTTCTGACTTTTTTTCCATGTTCAACAATACTTTATAGTTAATTTACTTCTCTAGTATAACTGAACCAAGGTTTTTTTATAACCAATAAATTAAGAGGTAGTCTTTAGATCTCTTAGGTTGAAGAATAGTACTCCAACAACTAAACAAAAAATTCCAATTGATCCAATGATTATAAGATTAAAAGTACTGAATGATGCTTGCGCCTGATAGTAATGAAACAATGAGAACTTTTCTGGAACTCTTAGAGTTGCGACCGATGAAACCATAGATGTTATGAGGTAACTTGTGAACACATAGGCCGATGATAAACCTATTGCCAGCCCACTACTCCCAGATATACAGCCTATTAAAAACGTTATTAGTCCGAAATCAAGACAAAAAATGACACAATTTAATGAGACTTTGGCGAGACTAATGTAGTCATAATGGTAATTAATTAATTTTAGACCTATGGCTACCCCAACGTAGGCTGCTCCAGCTATCAAAATAAGTATTATGATTGAGGCAATTATCTTATTAATCAAGACTCTTGTTCTTCCGTTTGTGAGCGATAATTGAGTCTCTAGGAGTCCTTTCTTCTCATCACCCGTAAAAAGATTGCTAAACAAGTATATAGACAGTACAGACAATCCTATTGGCACTCTAAGAGCAAATATCTGCTGGGTTATATATCCACCAACCGTATTCCATGAGGCACTATCACCTAATATTTTTTGAAGTGAAGTTGGTAATGATTGAAGCGAGCTACTAAGGCTACCATTCTTAAATGCAGGAAAGAAATACATAGTAACGATAGTTAGAGCCATTACTCCAATAAACCACCAGAAAATTAACATCTTTTTTTGAAATAAAATTTTAGTAGCTAAAGTTCTCATATTTTGCCACCGTTCTTATATAAATCTAGGAATATTTCGTCAAGCTCTGGTTCGAGAATATTTAAATCTTTTATCTTTTTGCTGGATAGATATTCCAGTAGCTTATTAATATCTCCGGAGTAACCAAAACTCATCGCATTCTGAGACTCACCCATATAGTGGAGGCCAGGTAAAGATTTATGCTGAAACTTAATCTTTTCCAGGGTTTCTGAATCGGAGGAAATTATAATCTTTTTACGAGCTGAAGATCTAAGTTCTGAAACTGACTT
>JBAXGD010000018.1:0-6756 GCA_037139575.1 bacterium | reverse complement strand
TATTTATAGCTTACATTAGCAGAAGTTGCTACTGCAGTTAGCCAAGTTTGTCCTGCATTAAGCTTTATTGGGTTTCCGCTATTATCTGTAAATGTGATTTGATCTGTACTATTTTGCTTATTCCAGTTAGCCGTTATTTCTGTACCATCCTGGAAGATCATAGCTTGACCAGCACCAAGTACGTTATAGTCCGAATAATATGCACCGGATGAATCGAGTGCTCCTTGACCGAGTGGCGTAATAAGTGCCACAACAACTTTAGGAGTTATTGGTGTAAGTACGCCCGATTGTGAAATAACATTATGAACAGCACCATTTTCGCTTCTCGTGTAGTTATTGGTTGATGGATTATATGTAAACGAAGGATTATAGATTGGTCCAGATAAAGTGAAGCTTAGATTACTTGCTGTAGGTGTTTTTGCGGGCGTATCGGCTTTTCTTATAAAGCCCTTGAAGTTACTACTAGTCCAGCCTTTTGTATTTTCGACAGTGTTTAGTTGAGCTATGCTCGTATACACATTGTGTGGAGCATATCTACTAGAGATTCTTTGAAAAGCAGCAGAATTTGCAAATTGATCAATATTCCGGACATTCCATGCATTAAGGTCAGCAAGCGCATCAGGGCTTCCACCTACGTGAGCATATGCCGCATTAAAACCCAGTGCCCATTGTATATAGTAGGGCCGAGCACTTCTTACTGGGCCTATGTAGCTTGGTTGAGTATCCTGAAATACTCCCATGAATCTTGTTACGCCACCCTCAGCTATTGCTTCGAATACGACTCCTGCCTGATCTAATCCTGACTGCGGTCTAGCATCAATACTGTTCTCAATCATTATTGCTGTCACAGTTCTATTATTAACACTCGGATCAACGGGTAGGCCTGTTAGTGTGGATGGTACTAATTTGGGTTTAACTACATCAGGAGTAGATTTTTTGATGCTAACTACTGGGAGTTTCTTGTTGGGATTAAGTGCAAGATATATTCCACCACCAATGACTAATAACAGTATTATTATGAGGGCTAAAAATATAGCTTTTCTTTTTTTACTTAAATTTTTGAACCAATCAATTGGACTATTTTTTTCAGCCACTGCATCCTCCTCGGAATTATCATTATTTTTATCTAGAAGATCTTTATCGTTTGCCTGTTCGGGAGTAAGGAAGTCTAGGTTAATATCGTCTTTATTGCTATTCTCTGAAACCGATTTATTGACTATCGGTTTTACAAGTCCTTCATTTTCTTTATCAGTAAAATGACTTACCTTTATTTTAAAAGTTTCATTTTTAGCCTTGTTTGTTGTCTTTTTGATGTCATCCATAAAAGACATTATACAGTGCTTAAGCTTATATTAAATGGCTTTTAGGGCAATATCGAAACGTTTTAGCACCTGTTCTTTGCCGAGTACAGATAAGGATTCAGCTAGTGCTGGGCTTGATTGTGACCATGTGGTTATTATCCTTATGAGACTAAATAGTTCCCCAGGTTTTTTATCTGTTTCATGAAGTAATAGATTTAGCTTGTCAGTTAAATCGCTAACCGAGAAATCACTATCTTTCAATTTAACGAGAGAAGTTTCGATGAGTGATCTAATTTCTGGCATGCTTAACTTGCCTAAAAATTTGTTATCTTTGATTAGATTTAAATCTACTGGAAGCTCAGTGAAGAAGAAATTTGTTAAGTCTGGTATTTCAGAATAAAACTTCAATCTCTCTTTAATTAGATCGATTACTTTAATTTTATATTCATCATCAAACTTTTCTGATTCCTTTGGCCAAAAGTCTCTGGATTTAACTAAAAGATTATTTGTATCGGTTGATCTAATGTAGAAGCCATTTAGCCAAACTAGTCTTTGTTCATCAAATTTGGCTCCAGCTCGATTAATTCTCGACATATCAAACTTAGTTACCAGCTCTTCTTTAGTGAATACTTCTTGTGTGGTGCCATCATTCCAGCCTAAGGTTGCAAGAAAGTTTAATAATGCCTCAGGCAAATATCCTTCTTGTTGGTAGGTTAATATATCTTTTGCGCCATCTCTTTTTGATAGTTTCTTTTTTCCATCAGGCCCAAGTACAAAAGGAAGTGTGACTAATTTTGGTCTTTCGATTTCTAGAGCTTCGTACATATTTAAGAATTTCGGTGTACTTGAGATAAATTCTTGCGATCTTATGACGTGTGTAATTTTCATTATTTCATCATCTATAATGTGAGCGAAATTGTAAGTCGGATAACCATCATTTTTCATAATAATGTAATCATCTATGGCTTCCGGTCCAGTACTAAGTTCACCCATGACTTCATCTGTCCATTTATATGGCTTAGGGTCAGACTTAAACCTTAGTGTAGATTTACCATCCCACATTGGCATGGTCTCAGGACGGTGCTCCCTAAAAAGGAATGGTTTTTTTGAGGCTTTAGCTAAGTCTCTAAGTTCTTCAAGTTCTTCTTGTGAATATGGATCTGGATAAGCTCGGCCAGCCTTAACTAGCTTATAGGCCCATTCTTTATATGTGTCTAATCTTTCACTTTGTCTGTAGGAGCCATATTGTCCTCCAATATCTGGGCCTTCATCCCAATTGATCCCTAAAAACTTTAATGATTCTATTATGTGTTTCTCAGAACCTTCAACCTCTCTAACCTTATCTGTATCTTCAATTCTCAAAATGAATTGGCCCGATGCCTGCTTGGCAATGAGCCATGCAAATAGTGCGGTTCTAACACCACCAACATGCATAAAGCCTGTTGGGCTAGGAGCAAATCGAGTTCTTACAGTTTTCATGCTCTCTATTGTAGAGAAAAAATGAAACTAAACAAAATCAGATAGATGAAAAGATATTATTTATATCGTAATCGGTAAGGTTATTGTTTGTGACAAGAAAATAATCAGTGTTGCTTTTCGTAAAAGAATAAACAGGAGTAGCTGACTTTACGATTTCGCTGACATTAGAAATCCCCTTATTAGCGGTAATATTATCTGGCTGTTCTATTATTTTAAACGTGTTTTTGCCGTTATAGTAATTTAAAGTCACCGATCCTTTTGAATAATTAATGACATTATCTAGCTTATATCCACTAGGGATATTTTCGGGAAAAGATATACTGACTCCTGACTTATAAGCCATTATTTGAGCATTTAGCTTTGGCATCTGAGTGAATAAAATA
Source organism: bacterium (assembly GCA_037139575.1). Lineage (GTDB taxonomy): Bacteria > Patescibacteriota > Saccharimonadia > Saccharimonadales > UBA4665 > CAIYEO01. Next base: position 3,593 of record JBAXGD010000018.1, on the reverse strand, counting down.
ATCGTCCCAATTAGTATAAATAATATCCCAAAAAGCGTGGTTGCACTTAGGTGATTTCTCGCATTGGGCTGTGACTTATGATGTTTTGGAACGATTGCTCTCTCAATCGCATCATCAAATGGATTGTATTTTTTTTCAGGAGAAGTATGTGTTTTAGTGTGCACAGGTTTATGAGCTGGACTAACAAAGTCCGAAACGTTACCTGAATAATGCTGAATTCCAGATTGGCGGTTGTTGAATCTATTAATCAAAGGACTTTTTGATACTGATCGAGCCCTTAGCAACTTATCTTCTTTATTTCTTTTAGCTGGTTCTGTGAGCGCGAAACTGGTTGATGATATTGCTGATTCTTTAGGGCTAAGGTTTGGTTTTTTAACAGCTTTTCTAAATAGTGTTTTCGATTTTTGAACCTGCCTCTTTGTGTGATGGGCCATTGAATGTGGTTTTTTCTGGACTGGTTCAACCAACCCAGAAAAAAAACTATTAGGCTTGACGGTTCCGCCTATAGCTCCAGATTCGTCTTTAACCAGCTGGCCATACTCATCGTATAGTCTGCCGTTTATCTCAATGAATTTGTCTTCTAGCATCTGTATTTAGTTTTTCCCTCAAAAATTGAGCCGCTCATTTTTTCTTATACTATGAATATTCTATTATTACTTGCTAATAACCGCAAGGGGTATCATAATTGCGTAGTAGTATAAAAAACAAAAAACAATTAAAATAGTATATAACCAATATGGATTTTTTAGACCCAGCAAAAACAAAGCGTAGGAACCAACGATTGATAGTCGGATATATATTCTTAGCAGTTCTAATTTCGCTTGGTACAGTAATTTTAGTTTATTTATCCTATGGATTCGGGCTGAATAAGAATGGGGGAGTTTATCAGAATGGACTCATTTATGTAGCATCATCCCCGACTAATGCGGATATTTCACTAAATTCTATTAGTAACGGAAAAACAAATAGCCGTATAAATACACCGGCTGGCCCGTATATTCTTAAAATTAATAAACCTGGTTATAGACAATGGCAACGATCAATTGAGGTCGATGGTGCAAGCGTGCAACATTTTGACTATCCTCTACTCATACCCAACAAGTTAGCATCAAATTCTATAGCTAATTATTCGACTACGCCTAATCTATCAACCCAAAGTCCGGATAAAAGATGGATGGTAGTCCAAAATATAAATAGCGTAACTACATTTTCCGAATATGATTTGAATACAAAGCCTTTGGCTAAACCTACAGCTTTGACTATACCTAATGGAATTCTATCAAACCCAAATGCGGGTGATATTTTGAAAGCTGTGCAGTGGTCAACTGATAATATTCATATTCTTCTAAGCCATCAAACGCTTAACGGTAACGAATATATTCTTTTGGATAGACAGAACCCTGCCAATACAATAAATATTAACAAAACACTTTCAGTTAATCCTGGTTCTGGCATAATCTCACTGTCTAATAGTAAATACGATCAATATTATATCTATAAGCCCGACACTAAGGTCCTATATAGAGCGAATCTTAATGAAGTTTCTCTCAATAAGGTATTGAGCGGAGTTTTAGCATATAAAACATTCGGAAGTAAAATGGTCCTTTATGCATCTGAAGAAAAGGTTTCTCCTAATACGGTAGCTATTAGGCTTCTAGACGATCAAACAAACTACAATCTTAGACTTTACGCAGCAGGCTCTAACTACTATTTCGACATGGCTCAAAACAATGGTAATTGGTTTGTAGTCACTGCATCAACATTAGATAATCGGGCATTTGTATATGAGAATCCAGAACAAACATTACAGCAGTTCCCTAACGTGCCTTTAGCGCCAGTAGACATCATGAAAGTAGAAGGCGTTAACTATGTACAATTCTCTGCCGATAAAACCAAAATAGTCGCTGAAAATGGCTTGAATATAGCTACATACGATAACTTCGCTAACAATAGCTATTCCTTTACCTTGCCTGGTGCTTTGGACTCTCCTCAAACAAATGTTACATGGATGGATGGTGAGAGGTTTGTGTACGTAAGTTCGGGTGTTGTTAATATCATTGACTATGATGGGATTAATCTCCAGCAGCTTGTTTCAGGTAATTCGTCTTTATTGCCTCTGTTCAATGTAAACTTTAAATATCTTTATACTGTTGCCCCTAGCATAACTCAAGATAAGCTTAATAATTATACCCTGAATCAAACCCCAATTAGATTAGCTGCTGATTTATAGCCACTGCAGAATTCTCTGCCATAAAGATTTGGCGTTACCTGGAAGGCTCGTTGGAGTATTCGTTGAGGCGTTGTTAGAAGCTGCTGACGTATTGTTGTCTAGGCTTGGGCTAATTTGATCGGCCGATACAACTAGTCTGTTTATAGAAGTCCCTGGTGGGTCACAGGTTATTAGAGTTGCAGTTGCAGTATGACCCGCTATCGGATCGAGTACCGACACATCACTTGGAGGAACTACTGTTTTGCTAAAAACTTGATAAACAAAAACCTTGGAGTTATAAACCAGATAGAATGTGTCACCTTTTTCTAAGGTATGCAAAAGCACGAATGCAAACTTATACTTACCTGGATTAAATATATTATTGCTAGAGTGCCCGAAATAAGCGGTATTGCCATTTTCTCCAGGCAAAACAGTACTTGGATAACGGACTACTCCACTATTGAGATCATTCTCGATATCACTTTCATTTGTGGACGTTTCGATATAATTTACTGGAAGTTGCAGATTCAATTTAGGAATTATTATTTCAGGAGTAGTAACGTTAGATATTCCAGTAGTATTTAATATTATTGGTGTTGCTACTGCATTTCTGCTTGGCTGAATGAAAGGAACTAATATAACCTGATTAAAGAAGCTAAATAAAAAGATAAGAATAGCAAATGTACCAGCAATAAGCCCAAAACCTAAGGACTTTAAGTGTTGGGAGTTTCTTAGTTTTTGAGCCTTAGCCAATCTTTTTTTCGGATTATTAAGGCTGCGTTTTTTATGTGATTCAAGACGAGTTTGGGGCGCGTAGACATGGTCCGACACATAAACTTTCGTAGCTACATTGTCTGGATCATCGGTCTTTCTGGCTTCTTGTACTCTTTTAGTTACCTTATCGAAGAATTCACTACCTTGACCACTGGCCTTGTAGAATTCATCCCAAACCTGCCTCTTGTCTTCATCGGATAAGCTTTCATAATATTGGTGCCAAAGTTGTTGAATTTCTGCGCTAGATTTACCTGAACTGTGAAGTTCTTCGACATATTTCTGATGGACGGAGAGATTTTTGTAATTAGTAGGTATTTCTTTGAGTTCTTCTTTGTATCCAGGTTCATCCGCATAGATATTAGAAACTTTACGGCGAATTAATTCTGCCGCAGCTTCTTTTATTTGTTCTTTTCTTTGGTCCTCTAAATCTGACATAATCTTTATAGTTCTTGTGCTAGTTATCCTTGAATAAGTATAGTACAATACACCTCTATAAGCACATAGCAGATTAATAATTTATATTCATGGGCGAGTGGCGGAATTGGTAGACGCGCCGGACTCAAAATCCTGTGATAGCAATATCGTGAGGGTTCAAGTCCCTCCTCGCCCA
>JBAXGD010000017.1:0-9126 GCA_037139575.1 bacterium | reverse complement strand
ATCCATAAATTATTTTTATATAGCAATCAAGGATTTTGGCTTATTTATAAATTACTAATTTGATTATTTTGCCAGGCAAGTGATGTTCAAATCCATTGAAAATAAAAAATTTGTCGACATATTTCACTAGTATTTGAAATAAATTATGAGATAAATGTCAAAAACACAACTTAAATTTACACTTATTAACAGGTTAGTGATGTATCTAAAACTACAAAACCATATTGACTATATTAAATTCTTATGCTAATTTGTTAAGGTAGTTTATTTTGTTTAACTACACCGGAGCAAATGGGTCCGTTAACGCTCTAACTGTCTTAATAGATAGTTGAGCGGTCAGTCTGCTGAGGACGATAAGCGCTAAATATTTTTTTAAAGGGCGGATTTATCGTCCAAAGCTCCAAAAATAAACTAAAAAAGTACTCAATAATACTGAGTACTTTTTTAGTTAACTATTTTATGACATTATATTTACATGAGTATTAAAAATAATAACGTGATCCTCTCCTTATCCATGACAGTTCTCTTAACCATAATGTTCTTTACTGACCCCAACTCTTTGCCTGTATACTTCTTCATGATTCCTTTTATCTGCCTCTTTCTAGTACTTCTAACTTCAGCAAATTTAATAAGTAAAAAAATACTTCCCGCTGGCAATAAAATCAATATTAGAAAAAGAAGATTTATAATCGTAACTTTTTCTTTAATTGTTACTATGCTTGTAGCGCTTCAATCTATTGGGCAGCTCACAGCCAGAGACTTGATTACAGTAGCAGTGCTGTCAGCCATATCTATTTTCTACATAAATAGGTCCTCATTCGCTAAGTGAAATATCTTTGTCCTTTAGATTAACTGATATAATATAAATACATATGGATAACAAACAAAACTTTCATTCAAACATGGTACTTCCACCTCTTGGAGGCGAGACATCACTTAAGAACGAAAAAGTTGGAGATAGCTCAAGACGGTTGCCAGAGGTAAATAATAATAATGTTGTTCAGGTAGAGAAAGATCAAACCCAGGCGCCCATAGACATTTCTTCAATTAATTTCACGACTCAGAAAGTTAATAGCACAACAAATACAGGGGTAGACGACCTAACTCATGTTGATGACAATGATACAACAAACATTCCTAAAGAGTGGATTGTGAAAGCCAAGAAGATAATTACCCTAACGAGTAATGACCCCCGTGCTCAAAATATTGAAATCAATAAACTTAAAGCAGAGTACATGAAGAAACGCTTTAATATAGATTTAAAATTGGCGGATGAATAGATAGGGAAATGAATTTATGACTACTTTAATTATCGTAATTTTTGGAATATTGTTACTCGCTACGGTTTTATCAGTTCCGATTTTTCATTATTTAAGAAGGATTGCTAGAGAGCAAAAGAATTTCGAGCGTGGGCTTAAGATGGTCACTTTATTGATTAGGATACCTCCTATGAGTGAAGATATTGACTCGAACGGCAGGGATAATAGGGATATTACCGAGGAATCAATATCGCAGGCTCAGATAATGTACAACATACTCAATAGCAGCTTTAAAAAAGGTTTTAAGAATAAATTCTATGGTCAAAGGCACTTTTCTTTCGAAATAGTCGGAACAGGTTCTTTGGTTTATTTCTATACTTCAGTCCCAATATCTCTTATAGATTTAGTGAAGCAGGCCATAATTAGCTCATATCCCTCAGCGATACTAGAAGAGATAGAAGATCATAATATCTTCAGCAAAATTGGTAAAATTAACAGTACCATAGGAGGTGAAATAACCCTCAAAGAAACTTTCGCCTATCCAATTGCTACATATCAAGATATTAAAAGGGATGCTATACAGTCTCTACTAAATTCATTATCTAATCTCACTGAAGAAGATGGTGTGGGTATTCAAATATTGATGAGACCTGCAGATCCTGAGTGGCGCAAGGAAGCTTCTATGATTGCTAGCGACAAGCGCAAAGGCAAGAACTCCAAGGCAGGCTCTGATTTGCTTGTAGAGTGGATTAAGCATCTTCTAATAGCCTTTTATAAAGTACCAGATGAGAAAAAGGGAGATAGCTCATCTCAGAAGAAAGAATTATCGTCTACCGAACAGTCTTTAGTCGAGGCCATTGAGGATAAAACTAGACATCCTGGATTTGAAGTAAGTATACGACTTATCGCTTCTTCTAATATTAACCAGAGGGCTCTAGCGATAATAGGCAATGTTAAAGCAGCTTTTTCATTATTCGATGCACCTGGAAAGAATGGTTTTGATTACAAACCTACAGAAAATATTGAAAATTTTGTTACTTCTTATATCATGCGAACCTTCCCAGATAGAAAGAAGAGAAATATTCTTAACTCGGTGGAATTATCTACCTTGTTTCATTTTCCCGATCAAAGAAATATTCCAACCTCTCAACTACAAAGACAGAGCTCTAAACAAGTTGATGGTCCACGAAATATTCCAGATCAGGGCTTATTGCTTGGATATAATATCTTTAGAGGTATTAAGAAGCCTATAAGAATTAGTGAGGATGACAGAAGACGTCATATCTACACTTTGGGTCAAACTGGAACAGGTAAGACTACATTGCTCGAGAACTTAGCGTTGCAAGACATGATAAATGGCAATGGTTTTGCCTTTGTTGATCCGCATGGTGATATTGCAGATAAACTACTCTCTATGGTGCCTAAGGAGAGGGCAGAGGACGTAATTTACTTTAACCCTTCCGATATGGATAATCCCCTTGGGCTAAATATATTCGAATACACCGACCCTCAAAAGAAGGACTTTTTGATACAAGAATCTATAAATATGCTTTACAAGCTGTATGACCCCAATAAACAGGGTTTTGTTGGGCCTCGTTTTGAGCACATGTTTAGAAATGCAGCACTACTTCTGTTGTCGGACCCAGCAGGAGGAACCTTCATAGATATACCTAAACTTTTCACTGACCCCAAATTTGTCCAACAAAAACTTAAATTTTGTACCGATCAATCTGTTATTGATTTCTGGACAAAAGAGTTCCCTCAAGGTCAGCGATCAAACGAATTTGGCGATCTTATCAGCTGGGTATTGAGTAAATTTGGTGCATTTTTATCTAATGAAATGATGAGAAACATTATTGGACAGACAAAGAGTTCATTTAATCTCCGAGATATTATGGATAATAAAAAGATTTTACTAGTTAACCTAAGTAAAGGACTAACAGGTGAGCTTAATTCAAAATTGTTGGGAATGATATTCGTAATGAAGTTTCAGGTTGCAGCAATGAGTAGATCCGATATACCGGATCAAAACGATAGAGTAGATTTTTCTCTGTATGTTGATGAGTTCCAGAACTTTTCGACAGATTCTTTTGCCGATGTTATGAGTGAAGCGAGAAAATTCAGACTAAACCTAATCGTTGCCAACCAGTTCACTACTCAACTGTCTGAAGAAATAAGAGGAGCAGTCTTTGGTAATGTCGGCACAATAATCGCATTTAGGGTTGGTCAAGATGACACAGAGCCTTTAAAGCAATATTTCCAACCAGCATTTGATTCAGATGATCTTCTTAGGCTGGCGACCGGAGATACTATTGTTAGAACTCTTGTAAACGGTGTTCCATCGGCTCCGTTTTCTATGACTTGCTTGCTTCCCCAAGGTAACCCTAACTCCCAACTGGGAGATGCTCTAAAACAGCTCTCTGCAGCAAAATATGGCAGGCCACGAGCTGTAGTTGATCAAGAAATAAGAGATAGGCTAAAAACTTTTGTAGTAGAGGAACCAGCCAGAGCTTCTGATATATTTCAGCCAAAAAACCCTCTCTCCCAGAAGCCTAGCCCTTACCAGCCACAAGATAAGCCAAGCATTCCCAAAAATGGTCCAGATTCATTCTTGGATCAATGGCTTCAGAAGAGAAATAAGGTTCCTAAGCCAGAGAATATAATCGAGCCCACTAAGCCTACACCTAGTCCAATCAATAACATTCCAGAAACTGTGCTTCCATCGAATGGCTTAAACCTAGAGAGCAGTGATAATAGTAATCACGAAGAACTGCACGTTAACTTGAATGATTCTGGCTCCTCAGATGAATCAGTATTCCACATCAAAAAAGATTAATATATTGGCTTCAATGTCTTGTAAAATGATCACAATAGATTTATAATATTTTAGACAATTAAGTTGGGTGGCCTTAATATAAACAACTCAGAGGGTACTTAAATAGTGACTAAACAAAAAGATTACGATTCAGATGACATTCAGGTATTAGAGGGACTAGAGCCTGTTCGAAAAAGACCGGGTATGTACATCGGTGGCACAGGTTTTGATGGACTACACCACCTTATTAAGGAAATCGCAGATAACTCAGTCGATGAAGCGATTGCCGGATTTGCTAAAGAGTTAAAGGTTATCTTGCTTAAGGATGGCGGCGTAAGAGTTGAAGATGACGGTAGAGGTATACCGGTTAACAAGGTAGCCAAAACTGGTAAAAGTGCCTTAGAAACTGTACTTACAATCCTCCATGCTGGTGGTAAGTTTGGTGGCGGTGGCTACAAAGTATCTAGTGGTCTTCACGGTGTTGGAATTAGTGTGGTTAACGCGCTATCGACTAAATTATTTGCTGAAGTTCATAGAGAAGGTTTTTCTTACACTCAAGAGTATGAAAAAGGAGTTCCTAAGACCTCTATAAAAAAGGGCGAAAAAGCTGACGACACAGGAACTAAAATTACATTCTACCCGGATGAAACTATTTTTGAATTAACCGAATTCGATTATAGCTGGGTTCTGGACTACTTAAGACATCAGGCATATTTAACTAAGGGCCTAAGAACCTTTGTTCATGATGAGCGAACCAATAAGAGCTATGGTTTTTATTTTGAGGGCGGAATTCAGTCATACGTTAAGCATCTAAACATCGGTAAAGAACCAATCGATGAAGATATCTTCTACGTAGACAAGCAAGCAAAAGAGACTCAGGTTGAGGTTGCTTTGCAATATACGGATTCATACACTGAAACCATTAAAGCTTTTGCTAATAACGTATATAACCCTGACGGAGGAACACATTTAACTGGATTTAGATCTGCTCTAACTAGAATCGTTAATGATTATGGAAGAAAAAATGGCTTTATTAAGGAAAAAGATGAAAATCTATCTGGTGAAGATTGTCGAGAGGGCCTAACAGCCGTAATCCTTGTAAAGATTCCCGACCCTCAGTTTGAGGGCCAGACTAAGAACAAGCTTGGAAATCCCGAAACCCGAGGCTACGTAGAGCAGGTGATGACAGAACACCTAAATTATTATCTCGAAGAGCACCCAGCCATAGCTAAAAAGATCATAGATAAGGCATTATTATCTGCTAGAGCTAGAAAGGCAGCTAGAGCAGCCAGAGAAAATATTATTAGAAAAGGTGTATTAGAAGGCGCAAGCATGCCTGGTAAGTTGGCTGATTGTTCTTCTAAGGATCCAAAAAATTCAGAGCTATATCTGGTAGAGGGTGACTCAGCCGGTGGATCGGCTAAGAGCGGTAGAGATAGCTCAACTCAAGCCATCTTACCTTTAAGAGGTAAGGTTTTGAACGTGGAGCGAGCAAGATTAGATAAAATGCTTGCCAATAATGAAATCCTAAACCTGATTAAAGCTATGGGCGTAGGCATAGAAGAATCTTTTGATGTGGGATCACTAAGATACGATAAGATTATTATTATGACCGATGCCGATATTGATGGTGCTCACATTAGCACCTTACTTCTTACATTCTTTTTCAGGTTTATGGCACCTGTAATAGAGGGTGGACACTTATATTTAGCTAAGCCGCCTCTATTTGAGTTAGTTAAGCCTGGAAGAAAATCATCTACTTTCGTTTATGATGAAACAGCCCTAACAGAAATACTTACGAAAACTATTGAAAAGAGAAAAAGTGAAGGATCTAAGGTTGATCCCAACGATGAAAAGTATAAGCAGGCCGGATTTGTTGAACAGAAGCGATACAAGGGTCTTGGTGAGATGGACGCTGAGCAGTTATTTGAAACTACAATGAACCCCGAGAAAAGAGTTCTAATACAGGTTAGAATCGACGATGCAGAAAAAGCCGATGCCATTTTCAATAAGTTGATGGGAACAGAGGTAGAGCTTAGAAAGAACTTTATTCAGACACACGCAAAATTTGTTAAGGACTTAGATATTTAGGATTATTATGGAAGAAAAAGAATTAGTAGCAGTACCACACGTAAATATTGAGCCAAGAACTATTGAAGAGGTCATGGAGAGTAGTTACTTAACCTACTCTATGAGCGTTATAGTGTCCAGAGCGCTTCCAGACGTTCGTGACGGCCTTAAACCTGTGCATCGTAGGATTTTATACACTATGAATCGAGACGGCCTCAGATCGTCCGCAAAACACAGGAAAAGTGCTAACGTAGTTGGTGCAGTAATGGGTGACTATCACCCTCATGGTGATGCATCGATTTATGATGCTATGGTTAGAATGGCGCAGCCTTGGTCGCTTCGATATTTGCTAGTTAACGGACAGGGAAACTTCGGTTCTATGGATGGAGATCCTCCTGCTGCCATGCGTTATACAGAAGCTAAGATGTCAAAGCTCTCAGAAGAACTATTGATAGATATAGAGAAAGAGACCGTAGACTTCAGGGAAAACTATGATGGTAGATTGAGTGAACCTTCTGTATTGCCTGCAAAACTACCTAACCTGTTATTGAATGGCCAGCTAGGTATCGCCGTAGGTATGGCAACCAATATTCCTCCACATAACCTAGGAGAATTAATTGACGCCACTATACATCTAATTGATAACCCTGGCGCGACAGTAGACGACCTGCTTGAATTCGTAAAGGGGCCTGATTTTCCAACAGGCGCAGTTGTTTATGGTAAAGAGTCTCTAAGAACCGCATATGCTACCGGTAGAGGTGGTGTAGTAGTGAGAGGTGTTGCTGAGATTGTTGAAAATGTTAAAGCCCGTAATCAGATTGTCATTACTGAAGTTCCTTATGGCCTAAACAAGGCCTCCTTGATAGAAAAAATTGCTGAACTTTATAAGGATAAGAAGATTACAGGAATTAGCGATATTAGGGATGAAAGTTCCAGAGGTGCAGTTAGGATTGTTATTGATCTTAAAAAAGATGCATTCCCTAAAAAGTTACTCAATCAGCTTTATAAGTTAACGCCTTTGCAGGGCATGTTCCACTACAACATGCTTGCTTTGATAGACGGTATCCAGCCTAAGATTCTTGGACTGGTAGATATTATCAGTGAACACATAAAACACAGACAAGTCGTTGTCAGAAGAAGAACAGAATATGAATTAAAGAAAGCAAAAGAAAGAGCCCATATTTTAGAGGGTCTCAAGATAGCACTTGACCACATTGATGAAGTAATTACAACGATTAGATCAAGCCAAACATCTGAAGAGGCTCAGGTTAACCTAATTAAGAAATTTAAGCTTAGTGATATACAAGCTAAAGCTATTCTTGCTATGCAGCTTAGAACTCTTGCAGGTCTAGAGCGACAGAAGATAGAAGATGAACTTGCCGAACTTCTTAAGATTATTGCTGGTCTAGAGAAGATCCTTGCAGATGAGAAGGAAATTTTGAAAATTATAAAAAACGAGTTTGAAGAGATTAAAAAGAATTACGCCGATGAAAGACGTACAAGAATTATTCCTGGTGAACTCGGTAAAATGAGTGACGAAGATCTTGTCCCAGATGAGCAGGTTGTTGTCACCCTTACATCTGCAAATTATGTCAAGAGAAGCCCAATAGCCGACTACAAGAAGCAAGGAAGGGGTGGAAAAGGCCGTAGAGGAATGGTTACCAGAGAAGAGGACGTTATTGAGCACGTAATTAATGCAAGTACCCATGACTTCCTCTTGTTCTTCACTAACAAGGGAAGAGTATTTAGGATTAAAACCTATGAAATTCCAACTACAGGTCTAAACGCTAAAGGTATTGCAATTGTTAACTTGCTTCAATTACAACCAGAAGAAGCCGTAAGCTCTGTAATTAATGTCAGTAAACTCAATAACACGAATTATTTGTTTATGTGTACCGTCAGAGGAGTCGTCAAGAAGACACCATTCGAGCAATATCAGAACGTGAGAAGCTCAGGTCTAATAGCTATTAACCTGGATGAGGGCGACGAACTTAAATGGATCAGGATGACCTCAGGAGAAAATGAAATGGTAATATCTACATCAATGGGCCAAGCTATAAGATTCAACGAGTCTGGTGTTAGGCCTATGGGCAGAGCTTCAAGAGGTGTCAGAGGCATTAGACTTAGAACCAACGATAAGGTTATAGGTATGGATGTGGTCCAAGACAATTCAAGCGTATTTGTTATAAGCAAGTTCGGTTATGGAAAAAGAACAAAGATTTCACAATTCACTCCTCATGCTAGAGGTGGTGTAGGTATTAGGTCAGCAGTAGTGAACACAAAAACAGGTAACCTGATAGGTGTTCAGACGCTCAAAGATGATTCTCAAGAAGTAATAATCCTTTCTAGCCAAGGCCAAGCTATAAGATTAGGCATCAAAGATATACCTGAATTAAGCAGGGCTACACAAGGGGTAAGGATCATGAGAATGAATGATGGTGATGAAGTGGTTGCGCTAGCGTTAGTTGATAGCGAAAAAGAAAATGAAGAAAACGAAGAAAAATAATAAAACTTTTCTTGACATTTAATATAGCAACAGGGTAAGATTGATTTTGAGATTTAGAGGTTTTGTTTAATTGTCTCTAAACTGGTCTTTAAAAACTTGAGTAGTGCAAATCAACGTCAGTTCATTTTTTTGATTTTAAGTTAAGTTTTAAATTCTTTTTTTGGAGAGTTTGATCCTGGCTCAGGATGAACGCTGGCGGCGTGCCTAATACATGCAAGTCGAGCGGTAAGGCCTCTTCGGAGGTACACGAGCGGCGGACGGCTGAGTAACGCGTAGGAACGTACCCCAAAGTGAGGGATAAGCTTCAGAAATGAAGTCTAATACCGCATGTGCTCTAAGGAGTAAAGCTTCGGCGCTTTGGGAACGGCCTGCGTCCGATTAGCTAGTTGGTGAGATAATAGCTCACCAAGGCTACGATCGGTAGCTGGTCTGAGAGGATGATCAGCCAGACTGGGACTGAGAACGGCCCAGACTCC
>JBAXGD010000016.1:0-9687 GCA_037139575.1 bacterium | reverse complement strand
TGGCTATTTACAAGTTGCAACCCTAGCAGACAAAACACAACAAGACTATATTTTATTGCGTTCTAATTGGAAGCAATCTATGAGCCAATTAAATCAGCAGTAATTATTTAGATTGCAAAATCAACTAGCGAAGTTGTTATTGCTTCAAATGGTTTAGATGGGTTTTGCATCCACCAAACACTTGAGTGCGCTGCTACCTTATTTTCTAAATTAGCATCCTTAGTTATCTCAGTTACGCTAACTCGTCCTTTATATCCTATATATATTCTGTTGTCGTGCTCTAGCTCTATTATTGCCCTATATTTTGAGCTTATTTCTCTAATTGCATCAATCAGTAATTGAATTGGCATCATTGATGTTAGCGGTCTTTCAATTTTTAGATGAGTAGATATTTTCTGTAGCTTTTGAAAGTTCAAAGTTATTAGTAGGTTTTCTCTATTTATAATGCTACCGGGGCTGAGCAAGAAGCTGTCTACTGCATCACCGGCGATTACTAAAATGTTTTTGGATGAAACTATTTTTTCAATTAAAACTGCTGTTTCAGAATTGTGTCCAAAGTCACCGCTAAGTAGGGTGCAGTTTGCCCAATCCATTTGTTCTACTACCTCAGCAAGCGCAGCATTTGAGAAGCCACCGCTTGGATTGCTCGGAGCGAAATCTGCTGCTGGGAAAATCTTAGATATTGTAGTTCTGAGCGAATCTGGAAGAATTACTCGAATCGCTCCAGCCCCAGCTCGCTCAGCTTCGTTATATGCTTCAGCTGGTGAGTTAAAGCTAAATTTGTTCCCCCCAATTATCAGAAGCTTTCCGGCATGTTGTTTGTTTTCGGGTCTACTCCATAGTAGATCTCCAAAAAGCGGATTGCTTTTTGTTTGATAATTTATATTTTCTTCACCCATGCCTATATATCCAAATCAATACTTACCGGACAGTGATCAGAACCCATAATATCTGCATGTATATTAGCTTCCTTTACAGAACTTTTTATCTCCCTAGAAACCAATACATAGTCTATTCTCCAGCCGACATTTCTGGCTCTAGCGTTTGCCCAGTGAGACCACCAACTATAGTGCCCATTACCTTGGTGATTAATTCTAAAAGTGTCTACAAATCCAGCTTTAACGAAGCTTTCAAAGCCTTCTCTTTCCTCATTTGTAAAACCTTTCTTGCCGACATTTGGTTTTGGATTAGATAGGTCATCTTCAGTGTGAGCAACATTCAAATCACCACAGAACACAACAGGCTTGGTTTTTTCTAGGCTTTTTGTGAATTCCAGAAATGCAGGATCCCATTGTTTGTGTCTAAGATTGAGTCTCGATAGATCGTCCTTGGCATTTGGAGTATATACAGTAGTTAGAAAGAATTTTTCAAACTCTGCAGTTATAACTCTTCCCTCTTTGTTCGGGTTGCCATAGCTATCAGAATCCAGGTCGTATTTTTCTATAAGATTTTCAGGTAAGCCATTAATTATTTTTATTGGCTCTATTTTTGTAAAAATAGCTGTACCTGAGTAGCCTTTTTTCTCTGCTGAATTCCAGAATTCTTTATATTCCTTGAAGTCGATTTCAACTTGGTCTTTGTTGGCCTTTGTTTCTTGAAGACAAATAATGTCCGGTTTTACTGTATCTATAAAAGGTTGAAATAGGCCTTTTCGGTCTACTGCTCTAATCCCGTTTACGTTCCATGAACAAATTCGAATCATAATATATAAATAAGTATAGCTTGAGAGAGGAAAACTTGCTAGAATTAACAGTTAATGAGCTATAAAAGAGTACTGTTAAAACTTTCAGGTGAACAACTCGCTGGTAAATTTGATTCTGGAATTGATCCAGTATTCGCATCATGGCTATCTAAAGAAATACAAAAAGCTAGAGAAAATGGAACTGAAGTTGTAATTATGGTTGGTGGTGGTAACTTTATCCGCGGTGCACAAATTGCCGGTCATGGTATCCAAAGAGTTACAGCAGATCACATGGGTATGCTCGCGACTATGATAAATGCTCTTGCCCTAACGGATATATTTGAAGCAAACGGACTTCAAACTAGATGTTTGTCTAATATATTTGCTGAACAAGTTGCCGAGAAGTTTATACATCGCTTGGCCAATAAGCATCTAGATAATGGTCGAGTGGTAATTGTCGCCGGTGGTACTGGACGACCATATCTTACCACTGATACCGCTGCGGTTGAGTTAGCTCTCGAGCTAGATTGCGAGGTAGTACTTAAGGCCACTAAAGTTAATGGAGTATATGACAAAGATCCAGCAAAACATCAAGATGCAGTTAAAATAGATAAGATATCTCATCAGAAAGCTCTTGAAGAATCTAATATTAAAGTTATGGATCAAGCAGCGCTTGGTCTTGCCCTAGAACACAATATGCCAATTATTATTTTCGACAGTCTAGTTAAAGGTAATATAATTAATGCGATCAAGGGTGAAAAAATTGGAACTTTGATTGGTAACGACTGATTCATACCCATTAAAGCATAGGCTCTTACTTGAAACATGGAAGTTTATGGCCTACAATAAATACAATTAGTAACAATAATAGAGGGAAATTAATGGATATTATTAGCTCACAGCAAAAAAACAAAGCACAGGATTCAAACACAGTCAGTGCTGCTAAGTCAGCAACTAAAAAGAAATTTCTTAAAGTCACCTCATTTAGAGCTATGCTAGTAATAACTATTGTCGCCGTTCTCTTTGGTATTTGGTCTATGATTGGTTTCAACATGGAATCTCTTTACGTTAAAAGCGATAAAATCCAAGCTGTAGATGTAAGCATCGGTGGATCCAATAATGGCGACCAGATATATTTTGGTAAAATTAAGAAAATCACAAGTAAATACATTGTGCTAGATGATGTGTTCTACATTCCCTCATCAGCTAATGGATCAAACATCCAGCTTGAACCATTAGTTTGTCAAATAGATAAGCCAATCAATAGGATGATGATAAATAGAAGTAGTGTGAATTGGTACGAAAACTTGCAGTCTGACGGTCAAGTTGCTCAGGCCATAACTAATTACGAAAAATCGAATCCAAAAACCCCTTCATGTCCCGCTCCTACTCCTGCTAAAAAATAGTTAAAATTATTAGCAAAAACACCCTTTAAAAACATTTTAAAAAGCTATATAATTACGCTTATGCGAAAGGGTAAAAAAATCTGGCGTTCTATTACTATTAAAATCCATAGATTTGTACTTAAAAGTTCTCGAAAAATACGTAAATTATTGAATCGGATTCCTGGTAATCACCGCAAGCTTATACTAACTATTTCAGAAGCAGCCGGAATTAGCTTAATCGTATTCGGGATAATAACTTTTACTTATTTCCAAACAATCAATAATAGCTATAAGTTATCTCCAAAATTGCTTTCAGTTATTGGTAGTCCTGATCAAAATATTCTCAGAAAGTTTTCTTATGATAAACAATCCAAATCATATTTTTTAGCTAAGTCAGATATTGGTAATAAGAGCGCTGGCATGAAATCTGTTGGCGACGGCGCAGTTTCAGGATATAGTTCACGCCTTTCATTGAATTCATCCAGAGGTATTACTACATATGATAATTCACAGAATCTATCTTTTACTTTGACCCCTGAATTTAAAACAATGGATGCGAGAGCAAGTAATGGGCATGTTATTTACCCTACCAGTGTTAACGGTCCAAAACTTGTTTATACCATAAAACACAATGGCACTCAGGAAGACATTGTCTACTCTAAAGCATCTAGTAATTCAGCAAGCTATAAATATAGGCTAGACTTGCCTACCGGGCTTGAGGCCAAGAAAACTTCAGATGGCAATATTGGAATATATTCTGCTGATTCATATCTTTATGGAAATATTTCATATAGCTCAGATGCAGATAAGCAAAAAGTTGATTTAGCAAAACAGAAAGCTGCCAAGAACAATCTTGTGTTTGTTATACCTGCTCCAACTATCGTTGCTAAGGGTAGCAACAAGGCAAAAACTTCAATTGAACTTAAAAACAACGAAATAACAATTTCTGCAACTAATCTTAGTTCTATAAAGGGTGCATTTTCTATAGACCCAAGTGTTGTAGTTGCGAGCATTAGTTCATTCCAAAATGGCGGCAATAATGAGGGTGATATAACTTATGATTCTACTAATAATCAGATATATCAGTCTGGAATTGGTGGGGGTGAAATTTCTTCATGGACTACATCTGCAAACTCAGTTCCAAGATATGTTTCTAATAGTCTAGAGGTTATTTATAATAACTATATTTATATTATCGGCGGGTATGATGGGACTACTTGGTTTGCAAATACTTACTACGCATCTATAAGTTCCAGTGGAAACGTAGGCCCATTCAGTTTATCAACTTCTGTATTTCCCAATCTTTCATCAGGAGTAAGCGGAGCTGCTAATCTCGGCGGTACTGCCTATAATGGTTATATTTTTGCGGGAGCTGGCCAAAACTCTGCATCAGCAACCTCTGCGGGTTACTATTTTGCCGCTGTTTGCACTGGCAATAATACAACTTCACAGTTTAGTGTAAATTGTGACAAGTCCAGTAGCCCTGGTTCGATCAGTTCTTGGAAAGCAGAATCAAATTCTTTACCTGCCGCCGAACAAAAGCCAAATGTTACTGCATATAACGGTTATCTATACGACATTCAAGGTTTTTCAGCAAATACATACTATGCAAAAATCAATGCAGATGGTTCGATTGGCACCTGGAGTACTGGCTCAACTATGCCAATTACTGGGGCTGGAGGCTATTCTGTCATATACAATAATTATATTTACTACATTGGCGGAAGTAATAACGGATCTAACTCATATTATGCCCAGATACAAAGCGGTGGAAATATAGGATCATGGCAATCTACCTCATCATTACCGGCCACTAGATCCATCGCAAGCGGAGCTATTAGTGGGGGGTATGTGTATCTTATTGGGGGTAGCTCTAATACAACGACATACTTCAGTCAAATAAATACTGACGGTACGCTTGGAAAATGGCAAACAAGTGTCAATAATTTAAGTTCAAGTTTGGGGACTTCATTAAACTCTGGAATTAATTCTTACAATGGAAATCTTTATTATATTAATGGAAATGGCAGCATTTTTAAGACGACTGTAACCGCACCTGGATTGTTAAGTGGCTGGACTTCTACCTCTAGTTCACTTTCGAATATTAAAAATTTCGAATCAGTTGCGTATAACGGATACATATATGTGATGGGTGGAACCGACGGGACTAATTATCTAACCACTTCATATTATGCAGCTATTTGTACGGGTCAAAATACTACAACTGCTTTTGCTACTAATTGTACAAATTCGAGTAGTGCTGGTTCTTTAAGCTCTTGGGGCACAACTACTTCCCTATCACTAGCTTCATCACAAGGTACTGCAGTAGCAGTTAACGGCTATATGTATTTAATGGGTGGGCTTTCCGCCAGCAGTACTATTAGCAACAAGACTTACTATTCTGCAATTAATCCGGATGGAACTCTAGCTGGATGGAATGCTACAACAAACTTGCAAAACTATATTTACTCAGCTGTGAGCGTTGTTTATGGTGGGTATATTTATGTAATTGGTGGTGTTAGCTCAGCTACATCATCTGTTAGTTCAGGTGCATCATCTAGCGCTATATACTATGCCTCGTATAACAATAGTGGCACAGTAAATAGTTGGACTACATCATTATCTGTTAGCCTACCTGTTGCCACACAACAATCTACCGCATCAGCTTATGGAGGATATTTATATTTACTTGGAGGAAATACAGGTAGTAGCACGGCAAATGTTTACTATGCCCAATTAAATAGCGATGGTAGTCTAGGTGCTTTTACGCTAAGCACCAACTCTTTGCCTGCAGCATCTGCTGAGGGCTGTTCTTTTGTTAGTAACGGATATATATATTATTTAGGAAGCTATAATAGCAATACATATTATGCTCAAATCGCTTCAAATGGATCTCTTGGAAGCTTTAACTCAACTACATCTACGATAAATCCTAATAGCAGTTCTGGACTTGGAGCTATGGGATCAGTCATTTATCAGGGCTATGCCTATTATATGGGTGGTTGGGATAAGACAAACTACAATTCGAATACTTACTATTCTCAAATTTTCAATGGTGGATCCGGGCAAACTAATGGTTGGTATACAAGCGCCAATCTATTACCAAATGCATATACAGGCGCAAGTGTTTCAGTATATAACGGCAAGATATATTTATTTAGGAATACCGTTCTCTACGCCACGCTAAATAGCGACGGATCTATAGGTGTTTGGTCTTATACAACATCACCTATTCCATTTAATGATTTTGGTCCTTCGTCTTTCATGTATAATGGATTTGCATATGTGATGGGTGGATATAATACCGTTACAAGCCCTTACTGTCCTTCTGGTCTAGGGTCTAATTGGGCCTGTAATGATGTGCTTAGAGCCCCAATAAATTCAAATGGCACACTGGGATCATGGACATTACTTTCAGCTACACCGATGCCTGTTGGCGTAGAAACATTTGGTCTTCAGCAATGGAACGGATATGTTTATATATTTGGAGGTCTGACTGTTAATATCAGTGGAGTTTTCGTACCCCAATCAGTGGCATATTATGCAAAAATAAATAGTGACGGCTCATTAGGGTCTTGGACTGCCACATCGAATCTCCAATCCGCTAATGCCAATTTTGCTTCCGCTGTATATAACGGATACATTTATATGATTGGCGGCGGTTACAACTCTAACGGTAATAAAACTTATTATGCAAAAATAAACAGCGATGGATCTTTGGGATCATGGAATGCAACTTCATCACTATTGGAAAATAGAGTCGGAGTTCAATCAGTTGCATATGATGGATACATTTACGTATTTGGGGGAAGTTTAGGTTATGGGTACATCCCTCCGAATAGTACGGAGTATGCCCCAATTAATGCAAATGGTTCAATAGGTAATTGGTATACTAGTACTGCTAGCAGTTTTCTCGTTTCGAATTCCAGTTTTGAAGGAACTAGTGGTAGTGGCTGTTCATCAACCGGATGGAGTGCTCGTAACGGAAGCTCGATAACAACTAGTAATGCAAATTCATATTTAGGTTACGGAAGTTGTAGCTTGCAGGTCACATCAACGACAGCTACAGGAGGCGCTGCATATTCATTGACTCTTCAACCATCTACTACATATAACTTGTCTATGAATATTAAGGCTTCTGGCTCGACAATAACAGATCTGGCGATTGGCTATCAGAATTATGGAGTGGATACGGCCGGTATTTGTCCGACTACTACCACAGGTTATGCTAGTGCGAGCGGAGCAAGTACGACCTCATTTACCCTATTTTATTGTACTTTTACCACCCCAGCATCAGTCACTGGAACTGTCAATATCTATGTTTCTGCCACTACTAATGCAGCAGACGTATTCTACGTAGACAATGTCGTATTTTTAACTCAACCGGGTAGCCCCTCTCCAGTGCTACCGGATAGCTTGTTGGCTTATGGATTAGCAGCCAATAATGGATATGTCTACATTGTATCCGGAGCAAGCCAATATAGCTCACAGGGTCAAGCATATTCTGCCACAAGCAGAACATATTACACTGCGCTTCAATCAATTCCAAGAATAGGATATTATTCTCAGCTGCAGGATTTGACTGGATCTAGCAGTCAAGATCCTACACCTTTTGAGCTGTCAGTTAATGGTGGTGCCTGTGCCTCTGGTTCAGCATGTTCCACGAGTTCAATAAATAATTTACCGACTTCTGGTAGTGGTGGGCTCAACGGTCCTGGAGGTGTCTCTATTGCCTACGCATTTGCTAGAAATATTTGTACTGCTTTTAACTCTTCAGTTAACTTGACATACATTAGTACTCTATTTGGTACTATACAGCCAGCAACTAATACAACTAGCGCATGTAGCTCGCCGAATAATGCGATTGGAAATAGTAGATATGTTTGGACCAGGTACACTATTGATGATTCTCAAACTGCTACCTTCCCTGATTCTTTGTCTAATAAGACAACTATTTCTAACTATAACTGGTATTATCATGCAGCAAATAATGCCAGACTTAGGGGAGGTTCATCGTTTGGAAATAATAGCCTGCAAACATTGGATACTCCACCCTGATGATAAAAGTTTCTATATAAATCAATAGCCACTGTAAAAAGTGGCTATTTTTATTAGATAAAAATGGCTAGAGAAGTTACTAGTAGAGCATTATTACAGTGTCGCAAAATATTGAAGGAGTTATATTGCCTTTTTTATTTAATATGACGAGCAACTAATGCTTAGTCTTTTTAAGCCCTACCACTTGGATAGGTATTTGATAGATATGCTACCAAGCTGTACTGTACCGCCACTTGCTGCAGCAACCATTCTTAGTCTCAGTGTCATTATTCCGTCTGCAGTGTTGGTTCCAGTTACTGTACATCCAGTATTCTTCACCCATGAAGTTGTTACCGCTATAGAGCATCCACCACTTCCTGTAAATGACCAACTAGTTTCACTCGTTGTACTTCCTGTGTCCCAAAGGAATCCAGTCACATTGGCCCCAGAACTACCCTTTGTGTTGATACTGAAAGGTGTTGTTGTGTTGAAAGATGAGAAGTCTGAAGGGAGAGGAATCCTCACAACCACATCATATCCTTGAGCCGTAGATTGACTATTTGTCCATTGGTAATAATTTTCACCATAACTGCTATTTATTGAAGCGGATGAATCGAATCCGGCAGTCATTGACCCTACTGTTCCCGATGTACTACCGGTATAAGAAGGATCGCTAGCACCATTATCTAGGATAGCACCAGTATATTCGGCAGTTAAGGTTATAGTTCTGGCTCTTTGAGCTGTACCATAAAGCGTTACTCCTGTACTTGATAATGCAACAGTGTTCGCACCAGATCCAATTATGACCTGAGAATTAGTTGTATCTGCAGCAAGCAAAGAGGTTCCCGAGGCATTATTTATTACAAATGATGATGTTGAGTTAACTGTATTTTGAAGCGAGAACTGGCTCGAAACTACTCCATTTATACTTATCTGACCAGCTGGATTAAATATTGTATTGGCGCTACCGGAGAGTATCTGCACTGCATCAATGTAGAAAATATCACTTGCACTGGTCGATGAAATGAACAGATAATTGGATCCTGAGCTAGGAGTGGTAAATGTACAAGTAAATTGTGTCCAACCACTAGTTGTTACTGTTGTTGTCGCTTGACCGTTAATTGCATTAGCCGAACATGCTGTTTGTGAAATACTGCTTGTGCCGTACCCCATTTGTATTCCGGATGCATTCGACGAGTATGCTCTTGCAAAGAAAGATACGGTATAGCTTGTTGAGGCAGTTAAAGCTGTTGAATAATTAGCCCCTCCACTCGCAGCCGTAGATGTTATCTTTAGTGCACATGTACCAACATAATACTGAGTACAATCTTGAGCTAATACGCCACTTCCCCAAGCCGACCAGCCAGTGGTTGATGTTTGTGAAGGATACTGACCATTAGATGATTCAAAACTTGGGTTCTGAATTACATTTGCAGAGTAACTTATAGTACTAACACCCATTGCGCTGTAGCCAGTATTGGAGTTATATACATTGGAATTATTTGATGTTACGGTACCTGATGATGTAATATCTCCACCGGCATTTAACGAACCGAATAATGAAGCACTTCCAGACACACTTAA
>JBAXGD010000015.1:0-9975 GCA_037139575.1 bacterium | reverse complement strand
ACCCTAAAAGAAAAACACTCAAAGGCTGAGCTGAAAAAGCAAGAAACCCTATATGCCAAGTACCAGAACCTTATAAATGTACAGACATCTAGTGTAACTACACTACAAACAGAGTTAGAAAAGCTAAATCAGGGACTACCGACACGCCAGCAATTTGTTGAACTAGTTAGGTCGTATCTAGAAACACTACTCAAAACTACTGATTTGATTGAGGAAGACACCGTATATCAAGAATTGGTGTTGAACCTACGAGCTGGTGTCGATGTTATATCTGTTATAAAGCTAAATCCACCATACGATTTGCTGGTGGATTTAGACAAAGTTTCTCTTGGTCGGAGTGGCCGGACTCGAACCGGCGACCTCTGCGTCCCAAACGCAGCGCGCTAGCCAACTGTGCCACACTCCGAGAATTACGTGATTTTCATTATAACTAAAAATTGACTCCTCTACTAGAGTATTTTTTGAATCTGTTTTATATCTTTAGCTAAGAATGTATTTTCATCAATATCGGCGAGTACTGCATTGAACTGTAGTCTGCCCTTATCTTCGAGCATATTCATAGATGGGACGTTGTTTTTCCAGCGATTGATTATAACGTCTAGTTTAACGCCTAGGCTTGAATCTAGAGATCCACACATGCCGACATCAGTTATATGAGCAGTACCTTTAGGCAAGACCATAGCATCAGCTGTCGGAATATGCCAATGATCGCCAACAACCAATGATGCACGCCCATCTAGAAAATATCCAATGACTTTTTTCTCGCTTGAATAATCACCATGGAAGTTAACAACCGTCATAATATCTTGGTCGGCAAATTCGTCTAAGATCTTATCTATGACTTTAAGTGGATTATCTGTTTTATTGTTTGCATCTCTACCAACTATTTGGCCTAGTAAACTCACTACGAGCACCTTATGGCCTTTTTTCTCTATGACCTTATAACCAAGACCGGGAGTAGAAATTGGGTAGTTGGCGGGCCTTATTATGGGTTCTTCTGGATTAGACAATGAAGGGTAGATTGTATTCTTGGCAAGGGACCAGTTACCACCAGTAAAAAAATCTATTCCAAGTTTTTTCAATTCTAGGTAGTCAATAAGATTAATTCCCTTACCACTGGATACATTCTCTGCTTGAGCGATTACAAGATCAACCTTCTCTTCTTTTTTGATAGATGGAAGAAAACGTTTGACTGCATCAACCCCACGTTCTCCCATTATATCGCCCACATAAAGTATTCTCATAAAAACAACTTATCTATTTAGCGAACTCAATTGCTCGTGTTTCTCGAATAACATTAACCTTGATTGTGCCTGGGTACTGCATAGTAGATTCGATCTTAGTAGCAATATCTCGAGAAAGTTTTATTGCACTAAGGTCATCAATTTTTTCAGGTCTAACGATTACTCGGATTTCACGACCAGCACTTATTGCATAAGCCTTGTCTATGCCGTCGAAGCTAGTAGCTACGTTTTCAAGATCTTTCATTCTTTCTACAAAGTTCTCTGCGGATATGTTTCTAGCACCAGGTCTAGAAGCACTTATTGCATCAACAACCCTAATAATGATTGCTTCAACAGTAGTTGCCTCAACATCATCATGGTGTGCTTCTGCAGCATGCGCAACAGCTTCTGGAGCGCCATATTTTCTAAGCATTTCACCGCTAATATGGTGGTGTTTACCCTCCATTTTATGAGTTAGAGCTTTTCCTAGATCATGAACAAGTGCTGCGTATTTAGTTGTCTTAACATCAGCTCCAACTTCTTCGGCTATTAATCCTGCAATGTGAGCCATTTCAGTTGAGTGTTTTAAAACATTCTGCCCATAGCTTGTTCGGAATTTTAATTCGCCAAGTAATTGAAGAATGTCTTTTGGAATACCGGCGATGCCAACTTCTCTAGCAGCATCTTCACCTGCCCTAATAACATCTTTCTTAACGTTGACTTGAGCTTTTTGTACTAATTCCTCAATCTTAGCTGGGTGTATTCTTCCGTCCTTCATTAGCAGTTCAATAGCTTGTCTTGCAATCTCTCTTCTTATTGGATCGAATGAACTAAGAACAATATATCCTGGAGTATCATCCACCATAATATCTACACCTGTAGCTTTTTGAAGAGCTTGGATGTTTCGTCCTTCTTTACCAATTATTCTTCCCTTCATCTCGTCATCACCAAGCTTTAAGCTTGTAACAGTTCGGTCTGCAGTTACTTCGCTGGCCATTCTTTCCATAGCTGCGGTAATTATTACTGCTGCCTGGTCTTCAGCTGACTCTTTAGCTTCAGCCTGCAACTTAACAATTAGTCCGGCTAGATCTTCTTTGATATCTCGTTCGGTCATTGCCATTAATTTATCTGCGGCATCAGATTTAGTGAGCTTAGCTATTTTCTCAAGCTTATCTTGCTGCTTAAGTCGAATGTCTCTAATGTCATTCTTTAGTTGGTCAAGTTCTGCTTCGCTTTTTCTTAGTTTTTCACTTCTTCTATCTAAGTCTTCGAGCTTTTTATCGATTGACTCTTCTCGTTGAATAAGTCTATTCTCGAGATTTTTAACCTCTCGTCTTCGATCTTGCTCAGCATTTTTTGCATCTTCAGCAATATCTAAAGCTTTTTTTCTTGCTTCATCAACTAGCTTATCGGCTTCCTTTGTTGCCTTAGCTAACTCTTTCTTAATTGCCTCTTCGGCACTTCCTGTCTTACGTTTGCTGATAACTGTGTTGGCACCAAAACCAACTCCAAGACCAGCCACTGCTAGTACAATGGTTAATATATCCATTATTGTCCTTTCTATCGGTGCAGATTTACTCTTCTACAATCGCTATCACTTCTCTAGTAAAAAAATAAATCTGATTTTCGAATTAAATACTTGAAATTTATGGTTAATAGTTTGGAAAGCTCCCAAAAATAATCGCTGTTCCTAAGTAATACTATAAATATATTTCGGATATTTAGCAAATACTTACCCTATATATTCTACTTTTTTGGAGTAGTGATGTGAACTGGTGCACCATAGTGTGGCATAACCATATGTCCGTGAGAACTATTTTTGATTTTCTTTAGACCTTTTTCAATCCAATCCTCAGAACTTGATCCAGTAATTGGAATAGATAAACCATACGCCAAAGCGTTGGCGGTACTTAGACCGATTCTTAGTCCCGTAAAACTTCCTGGGCCTTCAAAACAAATAATTCCATCTAATTCAGAGAAGGCAACTGTAGCATCTTCAAGCATAGATTTGATGTTTGGCAATAATGTTTCAGATAGCTGTCTGTGTGCCTGCCACTTCTTATAGGATATTTGCTTAACATGTTTAGTATTATCTGCTCTAAATATTCCTATCTCAGCTTCTGGATTATCTGTTCGAATTACTAGTATAATCATGCGACTATACCGTTCATTAGATATTCGAGATTTTCTGGATAAGTAATTTCTACCCTTCTCGAATTTTCATCAATTGGGCTGATGCTAATTATTATTCTTTTTTCAGGTAGAACGTCGATAAAATTAGCTCCCCACTCAATAATAGTGACTGAACTGTCGTCGATATAGTGATCAGATAGTTCATTAGCAATTAAGCCCTCATCGTCGAGTCTATATAAATCATAATGGTGAATTGTGAAATTCGGAGACTTATACTCCTTTGATACTACAAACGTTGGGCTTGATACATGTTCTTTCGAACCAGTACCAGCCACTATACTTTTGACTAGCGTGGTTTTGCCACTGCCTAGATCACCGCTAAGTTCAATAACTTCACCGCCAATTAGATTTCTACCAAGCCTTCCGCCGAGACCGTTTGTCTCTACTAAATTATTCAATATTATTTCTAAGTTTTTTTGCTTCACAACAGATTCATTCTAACTGTTATGCTATATAGCTACAAGCCAATCGCTAATTAATATCTTATTAAATATCTGAATGTAATATAATAACTACTAGTAAACAACGGAAAAAAATATGTCTAATTTCTTATTGATTGGTAAAAGCTTCTTTAGGCTAAGAGAGTACCTCGACGAACACAATCATGTATATATTACTTTGCTTGATAAAAATCTAGAAAAATCTCATAAAACAGATGATTCAGTGCTGTGCGATTTCTCATCAGTTGATTCAATGATTGAAAAAGCAAAAAACATCAATAAGACTTTCAAGCTTGATGGGGTATTCTCCATATACGAAAACTATATCCTTCCAACCGCACAAATAGCTGATGCACTTGGATTGCCAGGACTACCTCTAGATTCTGCGAAAGCCTGTACAGACAAAGAACTCATGAGGGAAATGTTTAATAATGCCCCTGAGCAAATTAGTCCTGACTTTACGGTAGTAAGATCAAAAGATGATTTAATTGATTTTGCAAATAGCCATAAATTTCCACTTATTTTAAAGCCAGCAAATTTAGTAAAAAGTTTATTGGTCACAAAAGCCAATAACCTTGATGAGTTAATTCAACAATACCAATCAGCTTTGGGACAGATAGATAGTATATATAGAAAATATGCTCCCAACAGAGCTCCTAAAATGCTGGTGGAAGAATTTATTGAAGGAAAGATTTACTCTGTTGATGCCTTTATAGACGAAGAAGGTAGTGTTTCGGTTCTAGATCAAGTAGTCGACTACCAAACTGGTCACGATATTGGCTATAATGACAACTTTCACTACAGCAGACTACTACCGTCTGAGTTAAGCCCAGAAAGAATTCAGGCACTAAGGCATACCGCAAAGGTTGGTTGTGAATCACTAGGGATGAAATCCTCACCAGCCCACATTGAGATTATCTATAGTCAAGAAGGTCCTAGAATAGTTGAGATTGGTGCCAGAAATGGTGGTTACAGAGAAAGAATGCATGACCTAGCTAACGGAATAGACATTCTAGGAAATGCTCTAAAACTATCTTTGGGTGAAAAAACCGACATTAAAGCCATAAAGAATGAATCCTGTGTAGTCTTGGAGTTATTCCCGTATCACAGCGGTATTTTTACTGAAATTAGCCACGTAGATGAATTGAAACATCTTGAATCTTTAAAATATTTTAGCCAGAAAAGTAAAGTTGGCGACATTATAGGCAAATCATCCGAAGGGCATAAAACTGCTGCTATTATTATTCTCCATAACTCAAATAAAGAGCAGTTTGATAAAGATTATAAGTTTGTAAACGATAACGTCAAAATCATTACAAAGCTATAGGCTTAATCTGTTGATTATCATAATAAGTATTGTTTTTTGTTCTTAATTATGATATAGTATTGTATATGGAAGATATTCCCCCAGTAAATATATTAGAAGGCATTAGGCCTGGAAATGCAGGCACAGGTGCAGAGAGACTTGAATATGTAGTCTTAAGTCAATCTGTCGCTGAATATGCAGCTACGCATGCTGAAAGATCACATGCTTTTTGGTCTAGTGAAGAAGGTTCGGTTGAAGAACTTTCAAAAGCTCACCAATTAGCAGCAGAATTTTTGCTCAGAACAAGCTTGAGAGCTACTGACTCTAATGATGTTAATAGCGAACTCAGGGCTGAAAGATTTACCGATAGTTCCATTGAATTATATGGTGAGCCAGATGCATCGGAGATTATTCCAATGATGCTTGATGATTTCGCCTTTTTCCAGACTCATCTCCATAACCGTAATGTGGATCGACTAAATTTAAATAAATTATTGAACTCATACTGGGGGATATTAAAAATGTCCGTCACTCAAGAACAAATAGACAATAGTGGCGAGAAAAAGACGTCGATAAGTGAAGCTACAAAAAAATACGGTGAATTATTAGCTTCTAAATATGATTACATTTTTGATTTAGTTGATGAGTCAGAAATAGAATCTTATGGACCTAATGAATTATTGGATATATTCTCAACAAGTCTTGGGCTTCTTTCCGAAAAAGACGATGAATCTTGGAAAGAATGGACTGTTGAATTGAAAGAGGGTACCAATACTTCGGTTACTGCTATCAAAAAAAGAATTAATGTAGCGTCGTCTAGAGCTCTTGCGACTAAAAAAGATGTTAAGGGATTGTTAGCTCATGAAATATTGACTCATGCCCTTAGAGCAAAAAACGGCTATAATATTGATGATAAAAAACTGGCTACTGGTCTTCCACAATACATAGATGCTGAAGAAGGCCTAGGAATTCTGAGCGAATTTGCGGTAACAGGAGAATTTCCAGAAAGAGCAAGGAATAGATATATAGATATTGCTTTGGCATTAGGAGCTGTTAATGGCAAATCACTAAATAGACAGACATTATTCGAGATTAGTTTTTCAAGAGCACAGTTAATGAATGAGCTTTCAAGCGAACCTGTAGATTTAAATCAACTCAAAAAATCTACTTGGACTCATGTAGATAGAATCTATAGAGGTGGTAGGGGTGATACCTCAACTACTAATCAAGCCGTATTCACTAAGGACATTGCGTACTACGATGGATACAAAAAAATGAGAGATTACATTGATGCGTCATACGCTGATGGAAAAACTATAGAAGAAATATTCGACTATCTAACACTTGGAAAATTTGACCCAACAAACCCTGTCCACATAAAATACTTGAACCAAGCTATAGCTAACTAATATTTTAGGTACTTTTAAGTTATAATAAGATAATGCTGCGTTTATCGCTTACCTTTAGTGAACTACCTATTCTTTCTCTGAGGACGGGCACTGAAGTCGCATTGATAAAATGCCCCATTATCAATCCCGATAACCTAAAGATTGAAGGTTTTTATGTTGAGGACCTTTTTGATAAGAAATTAAATCTGATTCTACTAACTCAAGACATAAGAGAAATATTAATTAATGGTTTTGCTATCAATGATCACGAGGTGCTAACTCACCCCTCAGAACTACACAGACTCAAAAAAGTTTTAGACCACAATATAGACCCAATCAGCAAACCAGTAATTACCGAATCAAGGAAAAGGCTAGGGAAGCTATCGGAATATGCTGTTGACGATCAAAGTTTTTTTATTCAAAAAATTTATGTCTCTCAATCTATACTTAAAAACATCACTGGGGCCAGTCTGATACTAGACCGTAATCAAATTGTTGATGTTAACAGTTCAAATATTGTAGTGAAAGATAATCATGCGCTTGTTTCGGCCGGCGCTCCTCAACCAGCCTGATCTGAAAATACCGATTTTATTTCCGAGTAATGAAAGCCTTGTCTAATTAAATATTGCATTAGTTTCTGATCGTCCTTGAACCTGGTCAGCTTTCTTTTCTTCTCTATAATAACTCTTAAAGATTCAATTTCATCTGGCTCAGTTTCTTCTAAAGCCAAACTAATAGTTTCTTTAGTGATTCCTTTAATTTTTAATTCGTTAATTAATTTGGTTTTTGAGCTTGGTCGTAGTAACTGTCTATTTTGTATCCAGCTTATAGCAAAAGATAAATCATCAATGTATTTTTTTTCGCTTAACTTGTTAAGTATTATTTCTGCGTGCTCAGAAGGGCAGTTGTGCTTTTTTAAATAGGTCTTAATTTCATATTCGCTTCTAGCTCTCAAGGATAGTAAGTTTAATACCCTTTGGTAGATTTTATCTAGCTCGGAACTATCCTGTAGTTCTTTCACCTCATTTAGACTAAGCTCTTGACCTGTTGTTATCTTGGCTTCCAATAATGCAAGATCACTCAAAGAAAATGAATATTCCCCGTCTATATATATTGAATACCTAGAGCTATTTTTCTTCTGATTTACAATTCTTGTAATAACCATCAATTAGCTCAATTTACTGAAATTGACTATACTGCAGCTGTTATTTTCTTAGCAATTTCATCCATTACTTTTGGATTACTATTCAAATACTGTTTAGAAGCCTCTCGTCCTTGGCCTATCTTCTCGCCACCATAAGAGAACCAAGCTCCGGCTTTTTCAACTATATTTTTATTAACAGCAAGGTCTAGGATGTCGCCACTCTTAGAGATGCCCTCGTTGAACATGATATCAAACTCAGCCTCCCTAAATGGTGGAGCAATTTTATTCTTAACTACTTTGACTCTGGTTCTGTTTCCTATTGCCTGATCACCCTGCTTTATTTGAGATATTCTTCGGATGTCCATTCTAACACTAGCGTAGAATTTTAGGGCGTTACCACCGGTAGTTGTCTCAGGATTACCAAACATGACTCCAATTTTCATTCTTATTTGGTTAATGAAAATTACAGTTGTATTTGATCTAGAAATTACACCAGTAAGCTTTCTTAGCGCTTGACTCATAAGCCTAGCTTGAAGCCCCATATGAGAGTCTCCCATTTCACCTTCAATTTCAGCCCTAGGTACTAGTGCTGCGACTGAGTCTACTACTATTAGGTCAACTGCATTTGATCTTACAAGTGTTTCAGTTATCTCTAGTGCCTGCTCGCCATTGTCTGGCTGGGAAAGTAGCAAGTTGTCAGTATCGACACCGATCTTTTTTGCATAGGTAGGGTCTAGTGCGTGCTCTGCATCAATAAAAGCTGCAGTTCCGCCTAGTTTTTGTATTTCAGCAATGGCATGAAGAGTTAGAGTGGTTTTACCAGAGCTTTCAGGACCATAAATTTCAATAATTCTACCCTTTGGGATTCCTCCACCAAGAGCTAGGTCAAGGCTAATACTTCCAGTTGGAGTTGTTTCAACCTTAGATATCTGGTTTTCACCAAGTTTCATGATTGATCCCTTACCAAATTGCTTTTCGATTGTTTCTAGAGCTAAGCCTAGTGCCTTGCTTTTTCCTTCAGTATTTTTTTTATCATCAGCCATTTTTATATCCTCCCTCAAGAATTTGATATTATGCCATTATTATATCAAAATAATCTATGAACCTATAAAGATTACTTAGGGTAAATTCTTTTTTCTTATATAATGAAATAAATGGGTGGAACAATAGTAGATAATAAATTAGTAGTAAGCTCCATTGAGCACATGATAGTTAAGGGCAAAAGCCTCGGTGCTAGTTTTATTCATATTGAGCCGAGACCAAACCACATTCTGATTAGATACAGAATTGGTAATGATTTAGTTTTAGGCTCAAAACTTCCATTAGATGTTTATGAACAGTTACTAATAACCCTAAAGAATCAGGCCGGAATAGAAAAGAAAAACGTTAAGAAAATTACTGATAGTAAAATCAACATTGATAGTAGCTCAGAATCTATACCTATGAGTATTTTGCCCGTAATTAATGGCGAGAAAGTTGTCTTTGATTTAAGACAAGGTGGTGCTGCTGAGCGCAAGCAAAGTCTTTCTGAATCGGGTTATTGGGGAAAGAATCTATACCTGCTTAACAGGAACTCTCAAAAATCTCATGGCTTAATAATCATATCGAGTCATGATCCTCTAGGGAGTATCAAATCAATTTCTAATATTGCAAATAACCTAGAGTATCAGGGAATTCAAATGGCCAGCCTTGGTTCGCACATACAAGCACAATTGCCAAAATCACTTACCATATCTACAAATCCTACTGAGCAAAATGAACATAGTCTAGCTGATCATCAAGGGCTTAAAATACTTCTAAAAAGAAACCCCGATGCAATCTTCATTAGCTATCCAAGTGAATCTAAGGTGTTTAATCTAGCTCTTAAAGAATCTGACTCTAAACTTATATGCATAGCTCTAAATTCAGATGATGCAATTGGCATACTTTCCAAGCTTATTAAGATAGGTGAGATACATGAGCTAAAAAATATCAGCACTATATGCTCTCAGAAAAATATTAAAAAACTTTGCCCTGTTTGTAGAGAATCATACAAGCCAAGTAAGAAGATTGTTGATTCAATCCTGGCTAGTACGGGCAAGACTATTAATGATATCTACAGACTTGAAACTGAAGCCCTTAGAGACGGAATCGGGAAAGACATAAATAATATGAGCTCAGATACAGAAGGAATTCATAGGCTATACAGAGCTAGGCGCGGGGGTTGCGTTGACTGTTCTCATACTGGATACAATGGAAACATTAATATTGTGGAATTAGTAGATTACGAAAGAGATAATCT
>JBAXGD010000014.1:0-10161 GCA_037139575.1 bacterium | reverse complement strand
GAATCGAGACCTCGGCTATCAATATCTAGAAGCTTCAGGGTTTCTGTTGTTATAGTAGTATCGATTATTCCGTCACCATTTACATCCGCATAATCTCTTACTCTTTTTAATAAGCGGTTGGCTATTCTTGGAGTTAATCTCGATCTCTCGGCTAGAATTGCTGCTGCTTCGGGTTTTAATTTAACTCCTAATATTGATGAAGCTCTTTGTAATATGTCTTCAATTTCTTTGGGTGAGTAGAATTCAAGGCGATGTATCATACCAAAACGATCCCTAAGTGGGGCCGCTAATGATCCAGTCTTTGTTGTTGCTCCAATGATTGTAAACTTCGGAAGATCTAGGCGAATACTCCTAGCACTTGGGCCCTTGCCGAGCATTATATCTAGCTTGAAGTCTTCCATGGCACTGTAAAGGACTTCTTCGACAACCCTGTGTAATCTATGAATTTCATCGATAAATAATATATCTCCGTCCTGGAGGTTTGTAATTAGACTAGCTAAATCACCCGCTCGCTCAATAGCAGGCCCGCTCGTGATTCTAAGCTGAGAACCCATCTCATTGGCAATTACAGTAGCCATTGTCGTCTTACCGAGACCTGGAGGGCCATACAAGAGAACATGGTCAAGTGTCTCTTCCCTTTTTTTGGCTGCAGCTATAGCAAGCTTTAGATTCTCTTTAAGTTTTTCTTGGCCAATGTAGTTATCGAAATTATGGGGTCTTAGAGTTTGCTCTAACTCTTTGTCTATTTCTGGGTCTTCAGTTGTATCAACTATTCTATCTATCATCTTTTACTACCTTTAAGTGCTAGCTTAATTCTTTGTTCTACAGGCAAGGATTCATCAATATCCTTAAGTGCACCGACAGCGTCATTTTGATTATATCCAAGACTCATCAGTGCCTGAGTAGCTTCATCCGAAACAATATAATTACTACTTGTTAAGATGTCAGTTCCACTAAGATCGCTGGCTACGAGTCCGACCTTATCCTTGAGATCCACAACTACACGCTCAGCTAGTCTCTTACCTACACCGCTTGCTTTAGATATTAGCGCTGTATTACCTGTGGCTATGGCAGCTCTTACATCTTTTGAATTGCCAACATTTAAAATACTAAGCGCCATTTTAGGCCCGACACCATTAACTGAAAGTAATTGCTCAAAAAGGTTTTTGGTTTCTAGCTTAGCAAAGCCAAATAGATCATGGCTATTCTCTCGGATGTGATCATAAATATAAAATTTAGTTTGATCCCCAAGGCTAACTGATCCAAAATCCTCAATAGTTACATTCAAACCATATCCAACCCCACTAGCTTCAATGACTAGCAAGTCGCCTATTTTTTCAGTTATTTTTCCGTTTATTGTAGCAATCATAAATACATTATCTCACAGTAATCGAACAAGTTATCGCAGCGGCTAATGCATCGGCACAATCATCTGGTTTTGGAACTTGTTTTAGGTTTAGCAAAATCTTAACCATTTCCTGGATTTGCTTCTTGTCTGCGCGTCCATAGCCTGTCAAAGCTTGTTTAATTTGAAGAGGGGTGAATTCAAAAAGTTCCATGTTATTTTTTTCTCCTAACAGCAAGACTACTCCACGAGCCTGGGAAACAGTCATTGCAGTAGTGACATTCTGTGCAAAGAAAAGTTTTTCTACTGACATAATTGTAGGTTTGTGTTCGTTAATTATTAATTCGAGTTCGTTATATATTGTTAGTAATCTCTGGCTATCGGATTCTGTTGAGGGAGTTCTAATAACTCCAGCTTCAACCATCCGCGCCTTACCGCCCGGCTGCGCATCGATAACCCCAAATCCTAAAATACCTGTTCCTGGGTCAATACCCAATATTCTCATTCTAATCTACCAATTCTTCAGGTATTTCGAAATTGATATGAATATTTGTAACATCATCAATGTCTTCAAGAGCATCCATTAATCTAATAATCTTACCGGCTGTTTCTTTATCCTCGATATCAACTGTACTACCAGGTATGTAAGTTAATTCAGCTTCGAGAATTTCAATTCCTTCTGCTTTTATTTGATCTCTAACTTTAGCAAGTTCTTTTTGGTCAGTATAGATAACCATTTCATCTTCTTCGTCTCTAATATCATCAACTCCTAAATCCATGAGCTGAAGTAACAATTCATCGCCTTTTCCTTTAATCCGAATCATGCCCTTCCTAGTAAATTGAAATGCAACTGCGCCTTGTTCGGCCATTCTTCCACCGTGCTTAGAAAAAGCCAATCTAACATCAGGGAGAGTTCTGTTAATATTGTCGGTTGCAGCCTCAACCAGTATTGCAACGCCTTTAGGGCCATATCCTTCATACATAACCTCGCTAATTTGCGCGCCACCTAATTTACCAGAACCTCTATCGATTGATCTTTGAATGTTTGCAAGTGGCATATTTGCAGCTTTTGCTTTATCTACTGCGAGCCTAAGAGCAAAGTTCGTATCAGGATCTCCGCCACCTTTAGCGGCAACTGCGATAGCGTTTCCTATTTTAGTAAATAGTGCACCACGTGCAGCATCTTTTGCACCTTTTTGTCTTTTGATTGTTGACCATTTTGAATGTCCGGACATATAGCTACCCAATAACTTAAATTATATCTGTTATTATACAATATAATTGAACTATTGGTAATTATTTACTATTTAATCTTGGGATGAAGGCAGGAGTTTTTTTTGCGTATTTCTTCCACTCGGCATCATCTTTCCACCGCTTCTCGACCATTGGTATTCCTGAAACCTTAGTGAGAAGGAATGTTATTAGAATCGGGCCAATGATCGCATAAACTCCATACATAGATACCCCTAAGGAAATAATAAATATGCCCGTCCACATTGTTGCCTCTCCAAAGTAATTTGGGTGTCTTGTTAACGACCAAAGTCCCGTCTGCATGTATCTACTCGGTTTCTTTGGTAACTTAAGAAATTCATCCAGCTGATAATCACCAATCACCTCAAATAGATATCCAACAATCCAAACCAATATACCTAGTCCAAAAACCCAATAATTTACTGTTTTTGGAAAGAGATTAATCATCAAGACCGGTGCTGATATTACGTAAATTATAAGGCCTTGAAGCATAAATATTTGGAGATAGCTTCTCAAATAAAAGTTCTTCCATTCCTTGCGCCAAGCAGCATATCTAAAATCTTCTGGCTTACCATGATTTCTAATACCAATCCTAATAGCTAAACGGATCCCCCATAGTAAAACCAGTAGATATGGAATGGTTGCGTAGATGTGGCCACCATTTTGAATTAAGCTTACGAGCGACACAACGATAAAACCGCCGCCATATCCAATATCTGCAATCGCATTATTTTTCTTAATTAGGGCAATAATGAAAAGAATAGACATGTAAATAAAAAGACATAGGGCCGAGAGTAGAAATTGATTCATAAATTACCTAGAATAATTTCTTAATAACTATGAAGGTGATTAGCGATACGAGGGTAGATAAAACTGATCCCCAAATTAAATCGACCACAGTTAAGCTCTTTGGCCAGTTCTTGAGTGTCGCTAAATTAGTTAGGTCATAAGTCGCATAAGTTATAAATCCGAACAACAAAGCTCTTGTTACAAGAGTCTTAATAGAATTAGCATTTAGTCCAGGCAAGATTACAAAGTAAAGTAGACTAAAGATAAATACTGCATAGAAAAGTATAGCCGCACTCCAAATTGGATTTTTTGTCATCATGCCGCCTAAATTCTTCTGAT
The DNA here is from genome assembly GCA_037139575.1 of bacterium. GTDB lineage: Bacteria > Patescibacteriota > Saccharimonadia > Saccharimonadales > UBA4665 > CAIYEO01. The sequence continues at coordinate 6,437 of JBAXGD010000014.1, read as the reverse complement.
AAAAATTCTTAGCAATTAAACCAAGCCATGTAAGATCAATTGCTAAAAAAGCTCCTAGACTTATAAAGTACGCTACTATTTGTTGTGAAAAACTTAAATCCATATTATTCTCCTTTAGCTATTAGTATACTACCAATATTATATTTTGTACTTATCAATCATTCGGCTAATTAATAATTTTGATTCTTTATTGATGTCTAATTTCTCTAGCAATTTCTTGGACTGATTTAAATATTTATTTATTAGATCCGCCGATAATTTATCGGAGCCATGACTCTTGAAAATTTCTATAACCTTGTCCATATCATTAATGGATATTTCCTTATCGCCAAATAATGAATCGATGAATTGACGGTCCTTTTTATCGCATTTTTGGATTGTAAATATGTATGGACAAGAAATTTTACCTTGTTTGAAATCTCTGTGTTTCTTTCTGATATCAAAAGCTGAATCATTCTTAAAATAATCCGAATAGTCATCTACCAACTGGTAATATACCCCAAAACTACGACTGAATTCTTCGATCCGCCCAATTTCATCTTTATTTAATTTAGCTATTATCGCAGCCAACTTCATAGGTAGAAGAATCGAATATAGTGAGGTCTTCAGTGTATGGATCTCAATCAAATCTTCAATTATATAAGTAGGGCTTAGTGTTTTTACATTTAGTGAATCAAGCACTTGCCCGCTGACCACCCCTTCATTAACTTCAGAAAATAGCTTAATAATATCGACTTTATTGCTGGGAATGAGGCTATTGTCATCGGCGATTATTTCGTACACATAAGAAAACATTGCATCGCCGGCCAGTAACGCCAATGAATCTGGTATTGTTTTGTCCAGTTCAGCAAATTCTTTTGCATAGTACCCTGATACATTTGGCCCGTCATATCTTATAAAATCCTGATCAATTATATCATCGTGAACCAGCAGGAATTGATGATATATTTCCAGTGCAACTGCTAAATTTATGTACTTTTCTGAATCTTCAATTCCATATGCAGAAAGGGTTAGGAAGAATAGTTCTGGGCGTGATCTTTTTCCGCCTCTCATAATTAAATCTTTGATTGTGCTATTCAGCTCTTTAATTCTAGGAACATCAGATTTGCTTATTTTTTTATCGAAAAAATTATCGATTCCAAAGTTGAGAGAATTGAGAAATTCTAGATTCATATTTATTATTTTCTAGCGATTAGACGCTTCGGCCAATTAGGTGACCTATGAATGCAGTAATAGCCATTGCTACACCACCACCTAAGAAAACTCTTGCTGCAGCCCACAATCTGTTGCCACCACCAAGAAATGCACCAACCGCACCAGAAATGGCTAACGCGATTAATGAGAATATTACTATATATAGGGAACTGTCAGATCCATGGAATATTAGTGCAGCTGCTATTGGAACGAATGCTCCTATAGAAAAGGCTGATGCAGAAGCTAGTGCAGCTTGAACTGGATTAGACAAGTCTTCATGATCAATCCCAATTTCATCTCTTAAGTGTGCAGCTAATGCGTCATGATCGTGTAGCTCAATTGCTACTTGTTTGGCAAGCTTTGGGCTCAAGCCTCGATCTTCATAAATTGAAGCTAGTTCTTCAAGCTCTTCATCAGGGTTAGCCTCAAGCGATTTTCTTTCAATGATAATGTCGGCTTTTTCGGAATCTCTTTGTGAGCTAACTGATACATATTCACCAGCAGCCATAGATAGAGCTCCGGCTACTAGTCCAGCAATTCCAGCGGTCATTATAATCGAATTTGTTGCATGGGCCGATGCGACACCGAGCATAATACTCGAAACTGAAACTAATCCGTCGTCAACTCCAAGAACTGCAGCTCTTAGCCAAGCGCTTCTATGAGATTTATGTGGTTCTTCGGGGTGCATTGTAATATTTTTTGTCATTTGGCTATTATAGCAAAAAGTACTTTAACCTATAAATATTCTGCCTCTACTCTGTCTTTATTGATTCCATTAATCACATTATTGTAGCCTAAGGTTTTTAGAATATTGATTGAAGCAGCTGAACGATTGCCGGTGCGACAATAAACAATCAATTCAGTACTTTTAGGAATATCATTAAGTTCGCCTGCACCAGCCAATAATTTTCGAGGCGGAATATTAATGGCGCCTTTCACATGCCCGGCCCTAAACTCAATCGGCTCTCTAACGTCAATAATCGTCCTTGTCATAAAAAACTAACTTTTAGTAATTTTATTGAAAATATCTTCGGTATCTATGCCTAAATTGCGGTTTTTATTATCTAGATTAAGGCCATCATCACTATATCTGGGAACTAAATGCATATGGAAATGGAAAACATCCTGATGCGCAATAGCGCCGCTAGATTGCCTTAAGTTAAATCCCTCGGCTCCAAGCTTTTGTACATATTGATTTGCCAGCTTCTTTGCAACCACCGCAACTCTTTCAATACTTTGATCATCTATATCTAGAATATCTAAATAGTGTTTCTTGGGAATAATTAAGGTATGTCCTTTGGTTAGTGGATTTATATCTAAAAATGCAAATACAAGATCATCTTCGAAAACCTTATAACTACTTATTTCATCGCTTATTATTTTACAAAAAATACAGTCCATAAATTCAATTGTACCAATATGAATATTAATGTCTATAATTGAATATATGAATAGCTCTGAAAATCTAAATAATATTTATTTCGAAAATCTAAATAAAATAAAGGCCAAATTGAGTACAATAGATGGCTTCAAAACTAGTAAAGGTTCTGTTTATAAATACAAAGGGATTGGAGAGACGGAAAGATTCAAAACCGTAACGGGAGAGAACTATAGTCCTTCCGGGCTGACAGTATTCGTTAATCCCGAACCTCATCTCGAACAAAGGCTATTGGCTGCATACCAACAAATCATACCTTCGAAAAAAGAGAATGTTTGGATTGCAGAATTGGAAGAAGGAGGCAGATACAGGTTCCTTTGGGGAATCGATGATGTAAACGATCCAGACAATGTTTTTCTAGTAATTTCTAATAATAATGAAATAGTTAGCTCCACGAAAGCTGAACTGATCCCAAGTATAGGATCGAAACCTTTCGAAATATCAAAATTTATGATCGACGATAAACCTATGGCATATAGACATATGGGAAATGAAATAACAGAAATTATTGAATTATAATTTAGAAACTAAACCTATACTTCGGTAAAAATTCCGCCCCAATAATAAGCATTTTGTCCGCCAATTAATGTTGCGCCCTTTACTCTTTCGTCAGGGATTTTTCTTAGAACACTTAGCAATACGACATCAGATTCTGAAATCAAACCATCTTTATCGAGCCTTTGAAAAATGTCTTTGATTGTGCCAGCAAAACCATTGTTAATTAGAGCACAATCTCGCGCTGACATATTTTGATATAAAGCCTTGGACCGAGCCTCTTCAAGTTCTTCAGAAGAAGCATCTACGCCTATTTTTGATATTGCATCTTTTAGCTTATCTGGAACCAGCTCTGCTCTCCAATAAACTTGAACAGTGGATTCTGGATGAATGCCATCTATGACCTGTCTATATTCCTTGTAGAGTGGCTGTAATTGCTCGAAATGTGTTGTTTCCATAGAAAAAGATTACATCTTACTGTGCCATTATTGCAAGCACAATTATTATGACAGTATCTAATAATGGCCTTTAGTGCTAACATTCACCTATGAGAAAAAAAGATATGTTTTTCTGCTTTTCACCTCCAATAATGCTGGCAACAATGATCTTAGAGACAACAATGTTTATATATACAGTTGTGAGATATAAACTAAATCCCACAACAAGAATTATTGCTGCCATCTTAATCCTATTAGCCACATTTCAATTATCTGAATTTAATGTTTGTGGCAATCATCAAGCTGCAGCATTTATGCATATTGGATTTGTAGCCATAACATTACTACCTGCTCTAGGACTTCACTTAATATATAGAATAGCAAAGAAAAAAAACCTCCCCCTGATAATAACCACTTACGCGGCCTCGATTATTTTTGCACTAGCATTAGGACTCCAAAACTCGGCTTTCTTAGCTAGAGTTTGTGGGGGCAATTATTCTATATTTACATTGGCTCATGGGGTTGGTGGTTTATATTTTGCCTATTACTATTTACTCCTAATTGGCGGCATATTACTTTCTCTTTATTTCGCACATTCAAGTAGCAAGAAAATACGCAAAGCTCTACTATTTCAGGTTTTTGGATATTTAACTTTCCTTTTGCCAACCGGTATAGTCAATTCAATTAACCCAAAGACTATTAATGCCATACCAAGTATCATGTGTGGTTTTGCAGTTATATATGCGGTAATTTTAGTTACCGTAATATTACCAACTGTTGCTCTTAAAAATAAAAATAGCCTCAAATAACGAGATTCGTTAGAGCACCGCGGCTTATATTGCAAATATATCCAAGAGTTAAGAGCTATCTCTTATTAAAAACAATATCTACTAAGCTAGCAAACCTAGCTACATTATCTGCAAAAGCATGACTTTCACCCGGAATGACAATTCTGCTGATATTATGCTCTGGATATTCTTGCTTGAGATACTCAAAGATTATTGAATTAGCTTTCGAAGAACTTATGGTACTTGAACCGGCATTGGCAATTGTTAATTTCATATTCGGCTGATCCTTAAGGGCGGTCTCTAAATCATTTTTTATTCCGCCTTGGAATAAGGCAATTCCATAAGTGAAAAGGCCCTTTGGCAAACCCACTTTAAGTTTAGTGCCTGCGATTTCTCTAAGAACAGGGTCTATGGGATGTTGCCAAGTAAATTTTAGGTTATCGATATCATTAGCAAAATTTTTAGCTAATTTTGCTGGATTTTGCTCCTCAATTCTTGGAGACTCCATGATTAAAATATTTTCTATGTTTAGTTGATGAATTTTAGCATCCGCAGCAATTGCAGCCGCTAACTCACTGCCCATCGAATAGCCAACCAAATTAATTTTATTCACCCCGAGCGATTCAATAATACCAAGCATTGAATCTGCAACTTTATGAAAACTACCAGATCTCAAATCCTTTTTCTGATCTTCGGTTAGTTTTTCTGAATCTCCATAACCTGGATTCTCAATGATAAGCACCGGTAACCTAATTGCTTCAGCCAAAATAAAATTTCGATATTCAGTCTGCGGTAAATCTATGGGGATACCAAACGGGGAATTAATAATGGTTACTGGTGTATCTCCCAAATCTTCCGAACTAGTAGGCCAATTGAATCGTTGAACTCGCAATTTTTGTAGGCTAGATGGGTCTTCCATCATTTCGTATGATGGTAATTTTGATTTGATTATATCCCAATCTTGTTTGCCTTGTTCCGGGTGTGCTTCGTTCATATGGGCAACCAAATTCTGATAATCATCAAAATTCAATCCTCCACGTACATTGAACTCACCTAATGGATCCTCTAAAGGAGTTATTTTTTTATCGTCCCAATTAGGATTAATTTGTTCTGATTTCATTTCTTTCAGTATAACAAAAAAGGCCCCAAAGAGTGGTCTAATATGCATATGCTCGGATGGCCATTGTCTTGTCTGTCGCAACTCAGATTATATCTATAACGTTATCTTGGTGGTATAGGTGCCTGGCGAAGGCCCATTGCTGGTGTAGTTTGTTTGACTTGGGAAGCCCCATGGAAGCAGCCGAGTGTGTAAGGATACTCTATAGTGGCTACGTAGTGGTACATATCAATATTCTTCCCGTCCCATAATATACTGCTTGTTCTCCCATGGCATTCATCAAGATTGGCGTTGGTTAGCAAATTACCCTTACTGTCTCGCTCCACATAAATGCCGTATCCGTCATTCGCATAACCTACTAAGCTCGAAGTATTAGGAGTATTGTGTTTGGCCAATATACACGATGGGATATTGTGGTGGTGATACTCGCTACTTTGTTGAGGATGGCCATCGCAACTATCAAGTGTTTCATGTACTGCTGCATCTCTGCTTTCACCATCTAATCCGTTGAATAACGCTACACCATCACTCAGAATGCCAATTGAATCCATGTTGAGACATCCTGGTTTTGACGCAGCTGATGGCTGCAGTGGTAGTGTCAAACTGATTGTTTGGGAAGCTATCTTGTTAGGATTGCCGTCATACATATACGCTTTATCGGTTTTCTGAATGGGGTAAATACCAGTGGTCTGACCGTTTATAGGCAAATCATTACCTGTAATAATTCGATTGTTTTGAGATACACTTACTTGATAATTTGCAGATGGCCAGGCTACAGCACCGGACACGGCCGTCTTCATTGTTGAATCCCAGGTCTTTGTTGTTTTATTCAGCCAAGGTCCCGTGCCGTTGCCGCCGCCCCCACCTGCAGGGATTTGACATGCATAAATGCTCCCATTTTTTGGTGAGCTACTTGATACATTTCCGTCACCAACTGGAATTGCTTTGGGGTTAACTGGGTTGATAGC
>JBAXGD010000013.1:0-12344 GCA_037139575.1 bacterium | reverse complement strand
TGGTAATAAATGAAGCTGCATCTGCCGGTCTACCAGTCGTAATGATAGATAAAGATATAACTTCTGTCGTTAAGAATAATGTAAATGGAATAATTGCTAAACCCAATAAAGAAGACCTAGCACAATCCATACTTAAAATATTGAATTCGGACGAGCTAGAGTTAACGATGTCAAATGAAAGTAGACTTCTAGCACAGCAATATACAGAGAAGAAGCAAGCCGAAAAGCTATTATCCATCTACCAAGAACTCTTAGCCGAGTATGATAAAACAATCCATTTGAAAGATTAATATATTTATTTTTCAAAGTTTCTTGCGATAGGTATCTACTTTCTTGTATAATCTAATCTGTTCATTAATAATCCGGGGTAGCTCAGTGGTAGAGCGGGTGGCTGTATAACACTACATGGTATACTTTATATAGTATGCCAGATAATCGTCGTTATGTAGACAGAGCCGAATACTTGAAAAAAGCTGTCAAGAATCGTCGTAAGACAATCAAAGCCAAGCTTGTAGAGTATAAAGGAGGCAGATGTATCATTTGTGGCTATTGCAAATCTAACGATGCTTTAGATCTTCATCACTTAAACCCTAAGACAAAAAGTTTTGGTATTTCCTCTGGAGGACTTACTAGGTCTTGGGAAAAAGTGAAAATTGAAGCAGATAAATGCATCTTAGTATGTGCAAATTGCCATAGAGAAATACATTCAGGCATAACTGAAGTGCAGCCCATCTAAGTAATTAGTTGGTGAAAACAGGGTGAATTGCGGGAAGCCTAAATCGCGAGATATGGTAATCCGCAGCCAAGCTAGAGTTAGGTTAAAAGACCCTAGAAGGTTCAGAGACTAGAAGGTGAGCCTAACAATAATCCTTCAGATAGCGCCCTGCATCCTTATTATTAGGATGATGATATAGTCCACGCCATTATGAAAATAATGGATAAGTGTAACCACTAGGTCGCTGGTTCGAACCCAGTCCCCGGAGCCAAACTAATCAATGAAATGTCCAAAACCATAATCAAAAGCTGAAATAACTTTGTAGAGTAAGAATTTGATTATTGCAAAATTTTCTTAGTCTATTTTTGCTTACAGAGCTATATTTACCGATTGCAAATTATGCAGCAATTAATATATTCAAGTATTTTCTATGCCATGTTCATCACTTCATCACCACAAGCTCATAATTAACTAAATAAAATTTTGTATAATAATTATGCAAATCATTCAAATATGATAAGATTAACAGATGAAGGGCTTAAAAAATAACTTACTGGGTATATGAAAAAGGTCAATTTTTTAATCATTGGTGGTAGTGGGCACCTATGTGAGATCAGCCATTATCCAGCAATTATTTCAATGAAAAATGAAGGGATTAAATCTCGTGTAGTGGCGATTTGCGATCCTGACAACCCTAGATCGTTAGACCCTAGTCATTATAAAGTAGGTAGAGAAAATCTAAATACCGTATTATCACTAGATGATCCTATCTGGATAAACCCAAATAGTTTTAAAAAGCCATCCCAACTAAGGCACTACCTAAGTCAAATCGCAAAAAAGGAAAAAGTAGATATTGTAATAATCGCCTCAAACCCTTCCAGCCACTACTATTACTCGGACTGGGCAGTAGAAGAGGGTATAAACGTGCTTTGTGATAAGCCACTTGTAGTAGTTCCAGATTCTAGTTGGAAATTCGAAAAGGCTAAATTGATTGAAAAACGATTTCGCGCACTATACAAAAAGGTAGAAAAAGCTCAGAAAGCTAATCCAAACTATAGATTTTGCACACCACTGCGTAGAAGACCGCTTACACCTTTTATGAATGTTGCACAAGAATTAACTTCAGTCTATGAACAGACGAAAGAGGGTGTAACTTACATTAATGCAGTAGTTAACGGTGGAATCCATCGCTATCCAATAGAATTCCTAAAAGGTGGAGCACATGGGTATTTAGATGGTGTAGGCTCATTATCTCATTCTAGCTATCACTATTTAGATATATTAGCTTGGTACCTGCAATGTGCTCCCGGTAAAATAGCAAAAATTAATGTCACCCTTCCGTACGTTTTTAGAGTAAAAGACTATATGCAAAAGCAAGGTTATGGCCAATTAATGCAACTTAACGACGAGAAACCTTACATCGTCGAACACGGCATCACGTTACCAGATAGGGTCCTCAATGCTGAGCTAGATTTTATAGTCCACCTACATTTATATGACAAGGAAGATAAGAAGATTGGCCTAGTTTCTTACACTTCAAATCATACTACCTTTTCACCACGCACAGCTAAATATAATCCTAAAGTTCTCGATCATGCCAATAACAAGAACGGTGGCCGCATGTCAAATATATATTTCGATATCCAGCAAGGTTCAGTGCAGAATTGGTCAATCATGAAAAATGATGTAGTTTTCGAAGAAAACTATATAGAGACAACTCAACGACTGCACCCAAAACTAGGTAACAGCTATACTAAGAAAAAATATACGAATGCTTATGATAGCCAAACCATCACACTAGAAGATCTATTTGTATCTTTTGTAAAAAAGAGTGCGGGCATTGAAGTACCTGAGAATCATGATCAGCATCTTCAGCTATTGAATAGTCAAAAGTTAACCCACAGATTATTTTCTGCTACATACGAACTTATTGCTTTGGATTATAATGATCCTGGTAATAGTAATTTTGTCTCAATAGATATGAATAAAATATGGTGAATACAATATGACATCTAAATTACAAAAGATTATAGCTATTGGCGGTGGGGAGATAGGACAGCTCAGAGAGAATGGCCACGGTAACTATGCCCCCGAAACGACACTTATTGACAGAGAAATACTTCACCTTACTGACAAGAAGAAGCCAACGTTATTATTCATACCTACAGCCAGTAGCGACTCAAAAAGCTATTACCAAACAGTAGAAAAACACTTTCTAGAGATCGGATTTGCATCAGTAGACGCTCTATTTCTATCGGATAAATCTCTAACCAAAGAACAAATTGAAAAAAATATTCTAAGTCATGATGCTATATATGTTGGAGGCGGAAACACGTTAAAAATGATGACTATTTGGAGAGATATGGGTATTGACAACATGCTAAATATGGCTCTTAAGAAAGGAATTGTATTGTCTGGATTAAGCGCTGGTTCGATATGCTGGTTCTACCAAGGCATTTCGGATTCAGCGTCATACGAAGATAAAAATGAGAAGTATATTAAAGTAGCAGGGCTCAATTTTATAGACGCCATTCATAGCCCACACTTCAGTGAAGAACCCCAACGTAAACATGCTATAGAAGCATTAACTAGGAACTCTTCGAAAGTTGCTATATGTCTAGACAATGCAGTAGCTCTAGTTATTATTGGCAATAAATATAAGATCATTAGGAGTAGTAGTGGGGCTAAGGCTTATAAAGCGTACTGGGAAAACGATGAATTTAAGCTCAATGAAATAGCTCCGAAAGAAAAGTTTATGAATATCGATGATCTTCTTGTAAAATCTTCAAATTCTTAGAGATTAAAAGCTGTCACATCTTTTATGCTTGGAGTGTCTGTTACTGCCATTGTTATTCTATCGAGACCAATCGCCATACCGCCGTGTTTTGGCGCCTTGCCATCCTTTAGTGATTCTAAGAGTAGGCCAAAAAGTGATGGATCTAAACCTAAAACATCGAGTACAGCTCTCTGTATATCAGTATCGTTGATTCTCATATCACCACCGCCTATCTCCACACCATTCAAAACAAGGTCGAAAGTACTGCTGCCAATATCAAAAGTCCTATTCTTTATGTCGCTAATGTCGTCGATGTCTGGCATCTGAAAAGGGTGGTGGGTAGTTACAGTTTCACCTTTCTCATTCCTGATAAATTGAGGGAAGTTAACAACCCACAAAAAAGCTAATTCTTCATCGCCGATTCAGCATCCACCAGCTCCTCATAAAATGCCATTAGATCGGCAATATCGTTTTCAGCGCCTTCTGTTAGACTTACGCTATACTTTTGCACCAGCAAGCTCCTGATATTTTTTTAGAATATCTTTCTTGGCTATGCTAAGTGGTATACGATTTTTAGGATTTTTAGCAAGTTTAATTCGTCGCTCCAATTCAAATAGGAACGCTGGGCTGTTTTCATTAACATTAATAACTTTGCTATTACTCATAGGCTTATTGTATCACATTTCATGCATAAAATATATGCAAAAATTTGACAAATTACAGGGGTTAGCTAAAGTAAAGTGAGCCTAATATTTAGGTGGTAGAAGTGTTTGGTTCGAATCCAGTCCCCGGAGCCATGATAGAATAAAGGTTTCATTAGAACCGATTTCCTTCTGTTGGGAGTCGGTTCAATTTTACGCAAGTGTAGCAATTAAACCGACTTAATATCGTCTCGAAATTTCCCATGCCACACAACGATTCAACCAGCTAACCCACAGCGAATGGCATTATAGCCGCAATGGTTGCTGGGCTCTTATATGTCGGTGTGAATATCAATAACTCCAATAACTAAGATATATAACTCGAGTCTCCAAATAGGTACCTATAGTAAGTTAAGGCCCTCTTAATCAGCGCTTTGCACATATAACCAACCTAGTCGTTAATCCATCTTCAAGAAGTAATGGTTATGGTAGCAAAATGTTAGGCTTTCTAGAGGATCAAGGTAGGGAGCTGAGTTGCTTGGCCGCAGAACTTAGGCCTATACATGATACTCACGAGTTCTATGAAAAACATGGTTATGAACCATCACTGACTGATCCAAGACTTTACGATAAGCTTCTCATTAGGGATTAGATATTATCTTATACCTAGGTTTTTTTATAAATATACTAAATAATTAATGGCCTTTCAGATTTCTGTACCTAATTTAATTGTTTAAGGTTGCTCATCAAAGGATCATCGGGATTAACTATAAGAGTAGGGCAGGTAGCGTTATTTGTAAGTACTGCCTTGGTAGAATTCTTTGCGATTCCTATTGTTGGTGCCCATGCCCACAATAGGAATCCGCTAACTCCATCTGCTTTTTCAGTATTTATGCGAGTCTGGAGTATATTGAAACGAGACTGCTTCGCTGCAATTAAACTATTTGTATTAATATTCGCTGATGACCAATAGCATATTTCGTCAGGCGGACTCGTTGAATTTTTCTTGATAGCGCTATCATAGTATTCCTGATCCAGATTAGATGCACTTATTACAGGCTTCTTATTGGTGATAAGCAGTTTATTATCGTTTATTTTAACTGTGTTTATAACTTGGCTATCGGCATCAGATAGCCCAATTTCACCAACTATAAACGGCTTACTTATAGATTTTGAATAGTTAATCCTCGAGTTAACTTCAGATGATGGATTAGTAGAATCAGAATAGTCATGATAGCTTGCTATATCAATATTAGGAAGGCTAACTATATTCTGCCAGCCAGTACCATATAGGCCACATTGCGGTGTGTGATCGGAAGTACCCATACTAATCAAGTGTATGGGGTCAAGACCTTTTAGCTGATTACTTTCATTAACAAAGAATCCAGCTAGAGCTTCAGCACCATCTCCCTTAGAACCAGGCTTAACACCATTCACGCCGCAATTAGTGGCAGAATAATCAGTGTTCTTAGTAACATCTTGAATTGACATTGCTTCGTTCATTAGCTCCCAGATACCGACAGAATTTATCTCACTTACTCCATCAGTATTTTTTGTGTTATTCAAATGTGTCACTAGTTTTTTCATCCATAACGTATATGAATCCCTAATAACCGCATTATCACCAAACGACTTATTGTATCCGCCCTGGTACCATGAGACGGTCTTAGCGACTTTATTTTTCGGTGCGTAATTTGCGAATTCTTTATATATTGTTGGGTTATCAGTATATGAATAGCCGTCACAAGAAGACCAGTTATCCGCCAGAACTGGTATAAGGTATATACCGTAAGTATGCGCTTCTTTAAATACCGTATCTACTGAAGTCCAGTTATTTATTAAGTTGGCTTTTGATGACTGAGGGCTAATCGAAGTATCTTGGTAGGCATTGATACGAACCATAGTGCCTCTTTTTAATTTACTGAATAATTGATCGACAGCGTCTTTATTATAAGTCTGAGCATAACAACCCATATTCGTAGACGGGTCACTTAAAAGCCAAGGAGCATTTATTCCCTCAAATGCATAGATATTACCATTTAGCATTAAACTATTTCCTTTAGAATATACTAAGTCTTGAATATATGGCTTTACGGTTTGAGGGAAAATAGCGCTACTTGAACCTACTTCGTTACTAGCTATAGCAACAATCTGATATTCAACCAGCGGCTTAAGATTATTAATATTGCATGCAGTTCCAATTGTTGTGCATGAGCTAATAATCTCATTCTTATATTTAGCTACCACGGTATACTTCAATGTTTTTGAGCCCCCCGATGAAACAGGTGGAACCCAGGTAACATCTATTGAGCTGGCTGCCGAGGTTGCTTTTACATTCTGCGGTGCTGATGGGGTTATATTTTTTACTGGTGGGGTTGGTGGTGTATCGCATGTAGGTATGTTAGATACTGGTGTACCTGATTGATTAAGCCAGCTTAGCTCATCTCTAATAATAGGTTTAGCGAAAGCATTAGAATATGATGTTCCAAAATATATAACTGGAGATATTTTTGTATCTACTACTACGTTTTTAGTTGATACCTTACCATAAGCCCCCCAATCGGTCTTCGGGATACTAATGCTATCTGCAGTACCAGCAAGAACTACCGTAGGGTTATTGTAATTAACTTTAATGTCGGGATTAGTTGAGTACGGGTAGGGCGATGTTTTGGTGTAGCCGTTAGTTAATACATTCTTTGCACCTCTTTGTGTTGAAATGAAGAAGGAACTAGCTCCTCCATCAAAGCCATAGGATATATTAGGATTAGTTTCTGATGCCTTAGCAGTAAACATATAGGTTGTTGCATTGGTGGAGGGAGCCAACGTCTTACAGGACGCAGTAATATTAAACGTGCCATCGTGGAGGGTGGAGATACTACCTAAAAGCTGGCTGCCTGCATGGGCAGTACTCTTTGTATAAACTTGATAGCCAATAAATGATACTGCAGCTACGACAACAAGGACAATGAACATCTCAACATGGCTAAAGCCATAATTAGATAGTTTTTTAATTTTCATGTTTTTAATTGTTTTTATCTTATGAAAGTACTTACCTTATCTTACATACTATGGTTATGTTTGTCAAGGAGAGGGGAGATACTGGCTCAATTTGAGCCCAGTAGATAGCTCATACATTGACGTTAATTCAGACTTAATTTGGTTCCAACTCGTCAAAGGCATTTGAGCCAAAAACTACTTACAGATCTAAGTTGAAACTAAATCCAGTAAGCATTCACATAGCGGATTTTTTGATATAGTAGTTTTATGAATCAAATCACAAAATGCCCATTTTGTTTAGATAACGAACTATTGAAAGTGAACATCCTATTTGAAGATGATCTTTGGTATTTTACGGACATGCTAGAAGGTAGCATAAATAATGCTGGGATGGCTATAACTAAAAGACACATTGAAACACCTTTTGATATTAATCATGAAGAGTGGGTACGCCTTCATTCTCTTTTGCCAAAATTTAAAAAAATACTAGATAAAGTAGAAGTACCCCAGGGCTATAATATTGGTTGGAATGTTTATGGCATTGCAGGTCAGCATGTTAATCATGCTCATATGCACATCGTTGCCCGATACGACGATGAACCTTTATCGGGAAAAGGAATCCGTTATGCATTTAAGCAAGAGGGAAACCGTCGTCCAAACCAAATATAATTCTAGACCCGAATACTGAGCCAATTTGTACTTTTAGTGCTAGACACCAACCGTACAAGGTAAGTTTAATTTTACAATCAAGTTAAGTGACGCATTGTTCACTCCAGGAAATTATTTAGATTTTGCAGATCTTGAAATAGACATAAACCCTGCAATAGTCAATAATTCTATTCCTTTAAAAATCAAAGACGTTGCATATTCAGCAAATAACACATCCAGCCAGGCAGCTTCTGATGTAATTAATTCAAGCGATGCAAATAATAATATGACTAATAGCACTAGCAATAGTTCATCTGATAATTTATCGAAGGGTAAGAGTAATTCTAAAAATATAGCTAATTATATTGCGCTAGCTTCAATCATATTATTTGTAGCATTATCTACATTTATCTACCTAAACAGAAAAAAGCACCAAACTAATAATTAAAAAATTTTTACTGATTCATTTATTTTCTGTGAGCACAACCAGCCCAGCAGCATGGCCTTCTTTTGCCGGACAATAATTCAGTCATGGTTCTGTCTACATGATTTTGCCTGGTTTCGGGTTTTTTCGTTGTTACTGTCCAGCAGATCCACTCGTTTCTGGCCAGGGGAGTTAAATCATTCCATCTTTCAAGTACAGAAACATCTGAGGAGAGTTTTTTGCTCAAATCTAAAGGTATTTCATGGGCAACGCCTGAAGATAATTTACTTTTTAACATATTTGTATTTTAAACCAATAGTTAATATTTGTAATCATTAAGCGACATTATAGAAATTTTTCGTATAGCCTATTATCTTCGGGGGATTTTTCGTACCCTTGTTTAATATAGAAATCCTCGGTGTCAAAATGTGGTCTCAGCTCAGAAGCAAAACAACCTAATGTTTTAGCTTTAGATTCCATGCTAGAAAGAATCATAGCACCAAAGCCTCGACCCCTCATTGATTTTTCAATTACAAGATTGTAAATATGGGCAATCTTCCACTCTAAGCTAATTAAATTAAATGATCCTACGTCAATTAATCGCTCTTCAGACTCTATACGTAACTTTTTGTTCTTTCGCTCATAACTTTATGCAAAAATGGAATTCCTCTCTCGACAGTTACTGATTCAGAATAAAATGCATCATGAACAAGACCAACCGCTTCAAGCGTAAAAGGGTCTTTACTCAAATCTATTTCTCTGAATTCCATTAATGCATATTATATAATTTTTTAAACATTTTATCCAACGATAAACCGCTTAGCATAAGTTGATTGCTTGCATTATATTCAACATACTGTTATAAACTTGGTATGGATAACAAAACAAATCAAGCAAACAAAACATCAATTTTAAAAGAATGGCCAGGGGCATTCGGCATATATAAATACACAAAATCTGCTGTTAAAAATAATCTAAGTTTCATTATAATATTATTACTTGCGTCTACAGGGATAGGTTTTTTAGCGAGTCTAATTAGCAACACGAGTGGGCACAACAGCTTTAGCGCAATTGGTAGCACAATTTCTTATTTTGTTTCAGTAGTAGTGAGTGCAGCCTTAACCTATACTTTCCTAGAAATATCTAAAGGTACGAGTATTGGATGGGATGATATTTACGAAATTATTATAAAAAGATTTTGGTACATCGTTGGTGCGCTTATTCTCTCTGGATTGATTGCAGCTGCTTCAATTCTTCTACTAATAATTCCAGCTTTTTACGTAATTCCACGACTAGCCCTAGTTCAATACTTCGTTTTAGATAAGGGCATGTCACCACCCGACGCTATTAAAGCTAGCTGGAACACAACTGAAGGAAACTATGGCAAGATATATGGGATTGTTGGTGTGTCCATACTTATTGTACTTCCAGCAATTACAATTATTGGAATCATAGCCACAGTATACTTCGGCATTATGTACTACCCAGTATTTGCCATGCTTTACCTTCACCTTACTAAACAAGCATCAATTGTTGCTTCTGAAGAAGAATAATTAGTCAGTAATTATTCTTCTTGTGGACTCAGATAGTCCGGTCATTAAAGAGTAGCTAAATAGTCCATTAATCTTGGATAAGTTTCTTATGGAGTTAATATCTTCATTATCCATACTAATCACTGTAATCTTATCGCCTACTTTCAGTTCTGGTTTCTTATTGATATCGATCATTGTATGATTCATGCAAACTCTTCCAAGTATCGGCAGTTCAGTTTTATCTTTAGCAATGAATAAACCTAAATTACTTAATTGCCTTGGCACTCCCTCATAATAGCCTAGAGGAAGAGTTGCAATTCTGGTTGGCTTCACTGCCTTATAAATTCCGTTATAACTTACACGATCTCCCGATTTGAGTTTTTCTGTTTTAACTATAGTGGACTCTAGGCGTAGAACTGGCTTAATAGGCCCTAACTCACGGAATTTTTTATCGGTTTCGGATAGGGGATTAATACCATAAAGCGCTATTCCCAATCTAAGTGAATTAGCATATTTACTCCTTGCCTTTGTGCTCCCTGCGCTTTGAGAAATATGTATGTAGCCTGGGCGAAACCCTTGTTTTAATATTTTTTTAATTGCCTCATCAAATATCGAGACTTGTTTTTCCGTGAATGAATTATCTAATTCATTGTCGGCATCAGCTAGGTGTGACATTACTCCTTCAAGTTTGAGATTGGGAAGGCTTTTCAATACATTCAGATATTCATCAATATCTTCAGGATTAATACCTAAGCGGTTCATACCTGTATTTATTTCCATATGAACATTAATCTGCTTATTTGTTTCAGCGAAAGATTTAAGACTATCAATATCCTGGATAACATATGAGCATCTCTTTGTATCCAATATAGGGTAGTTCTCAGGAAGAATATATCCGAGGACTAATATTCTATGATTTGTTGTTTCAAGTAGCTTAGAAGCCTCGAAATAACCGTCTACGGCAATTAAATCACAATCAACATCATTGAGAATTTTTCCAACTTGTTTGAGACCATGCCCATAGGCATTAGCTTTCAAAACAGGTATGAGACTGAATCCAGGGTTTTGTCCTTGAATGTATTCAAAATTATGAATAAGCCTACTTCTACTAACTTCTATAATATTTAGAGTTTTATATTTATTTTTAGAAACTGAACTTAACAAAGTTTTAATTCTTCTTCTAATCATAACTAGAATTATATATTATTTATCTGAAATCTTATCTAGATAAATAGGTTCAGAGGGAATACCCTGCAATGCGATATTGCCTAAAGCAGATAGTGTAGCTGGATCACTAAAATGACCAATATGATCCTCATACATCAGCGCAATGCAGATATGTATTGCTTGCTCACCCATTGGCTTATTAGCATCTCGACGTAATTTTGTTCCTGAGTCTCTGAATTCTTCTTGAAAAGCTACAACTTCATCCTCAATTGCATCACCATAAATACTAAAACCTAGTTTATGCTTGGAGTGTGAACCATATATACCAAGACTGCCAAGACCTACTTCGATTTTCTTTGAAGATGATGGAACCTTCTCGGCAATTTCTCTCGTTGAAGCTCCAAAACGTTTGTGATGGTCATCGAAACGACTAAAGCCAATAATAGTGACTCCAAGCGTCTCTGGGTCAAACAATCTAGCCGCGTTAGGAAGCTCAGGTATTAGATTTGTGGCTATTTCCTCAAAGATTGGGATAGTTGTTTCGTGTAGTGGTCTCCGAACGGCTATGATTCCGCGCTCTCTAACAATTTCCCTCATGGAAGGTTTCTTGTTTTGAGTCTTTTTCCTATGATAGCGATTGACCATAATCAATATATTCTATAATAATTATTGATATAAGCAAGCATTTTTATTCCATAATATAGTCTGTCGTAAAGTCTTAGAAGCTTGATATCCTTTCTCTATCTGTTATTATCCTTTAATGGATCTGGAATCGCTTAAAATGAAGAGTCATCAAAGCACTATTACTAAAAGTGGCTTCGAAATTCTTTGCACGAATGAAAAAATTTATAATATCCTTGGTAAATTTTGTATTAGCTCTAATTTAGCCGAGTCAGAATTGCGCGGCGAAAAATATCTCGGAAGCGGTAATCATTCAGCTGTTTGGTCTATAAATGATATCGCATTGAAAATATCTAGTCATTCTACCGGAAAAATAGCCTGGAAGAATCCAGCCAGATCTAAACCAGAGAACCTAATCAGACAATTATCTTTTCTTGAACTATTTAAGAAATATAATGATTCTTCAAGTGATGGCTATATTACTGTTCCTGAACAATATTTTGCCTTCAGAAATATCGACGGCGATTACATAAAAGGAGAAGAAGATATGATAGGATGGAAACAAATTAAATCAGTTTGTGACGATCTAGGCATAGTCGAACAAGACAGGACAGAAATATATGAGTCGAAAAAATCAGAAATTAATAATTATCTCAATAAAACATACATGAAATATGGATTGACCGACCTAGGCCTTAAGTCTGGAGCTATGTTGCATGGGGGCAATATTCTACTGCCAGAGAACACGAGAGATATCTCAAATTCACCAGTTTGCATAATCGATCAGCCAAGTAGGGGTATTAGGGGTAAAATAGCCGAGACC
>JBAXGD010000012.1:0-12541 GCA_037139575.1 bacterium | reverse complement strand
ACCAGCATGGTAAGTTAATCTTTACTTCTCAGGTTGGTAAAGGCTCAGTGTTTGGATTTAGCCTCCCAATCAATGGTGCAGAGGTTCCAAATTCTCCGACCGATATAACTACCCATAAAGATGTGACAATTCCAATGAGTGACGATGAGAAATTAGTGAACTATGGGTCTCAAAAACCGGTTGAAGAATCTATCGCTACACAAAATCCTACAGAAAAAGACACAAATATAGATATAAAATAATGTATAATATCTAATCACCAATAGGAGGATATGACAATAGAAATACTAAGCGATAAAGACTACACCTTACTGAATGAATTAAGAGAGCCTACTGAACTTTTATTAAATAATCATTTAAGTAATGCAAAATTGTGGTATCCGCACGAAGAAATACCCTTCACACAAGCAATAAGTTTTGATTCAGAAAATCCTTGGTCGCCCGAACAATACCCTCTTCCTGAAGGCGTAAGAGAGGCTATACTTGTGAACTTATTAACCGAAGATAATTTGCCCTATTACTTCAATACCCTATCAACGCATTCGATTCCAAATCATCCATTACGTGAATGGAATCATCAATGGACTATGGAAGAATGGAAGCATTCAGCTGTTATGAGAGACTGGGTTTTAACAACGCGGGCAATTGACCCAATCTTGTTAGAAGATAGCAGAAGAGTTCAAATGAAGCTCGGTGAAGTCCCTGTCCCAGAAAGTTTAGCCGATCTAATTGTTTATACAAGTTTCCAAGAGCTAGCAACTCAAGTAGCCCATAGAAATACCGGCAAAGAATTAGATAAAGATAAGCTGGGTAAGCGAGTAATGGCTTTAGTTGCTGGAGATGAGAAATTACACCATGAGTTTTATGTATCTCTAACTAAATATGCTTTTGAGATAGATCCATCAACATTGATTATAGCTGCGCTCAGACAATTGAAAGGATTCAAAATGCCGGGTACTGGAATTCCAGATTTTGCAACGCTTTCGAAAAAAATTGAAAAAGCTGGTATTTATGATATACCACAATTTTATGACAACGTAGTAGTACCTACTCTTTCAAGATGGAATATAGATGACATGGAAAACATTTCAGACGAAGCGAAAATTGCTAGAGATAAATTGAATAGATATGTTTCAATGCTTTCTAAAATTGCAATCAGACAGTCGCAAAATAAATAACTATTCTCTGGTACTTTCTGTCATATTTGGCAAAATCTTCAGCATAGAATAGCTCGATATTGCATTGATTACAAAACGGTCTTCAGTTATTCCAATATCTTTAGCACCTGTCCTCATAATATTTCTATCAGCGCAATATATAAAATAATTATTGAAGTATCTTAGTGATGTTTCTGAAAGATAATAGTCTGAGTCTGAAGCTAAAACTCTCACACCTTTATCTAAATCGGATATTAATTCTTCTGCCATGATATATCCCTGTAAAAATTGTATGCTTCTAACTTTCAATGATTGCTCATTCTCAACAATCACACCATTTATGAAAGTATTAATAGCCAACCTCAGAGTTTCTACTTCAATATCTTTATTAAGCTCGTAACCAGTTACAATGTTATTTTCTCGGATTTCTCTCATCTATACTATTATGTCATTGATCTAAAGAGATATCAAAGTAGTGAATTCATTAGTTCTATCAACCGGGAGCTTATAGAAATCTGGATCCGATAATTCATTTTTAGATAGAAGTAGGTATATGGTTTTTCTCCATTCTGACATATTCGTTTTCCTACTTCTGATTACTTTATCTTTAGAGATATAGTAAATTGCTTTGTTCAAATCAAAATTTAATTCATTTGACTTATTTTTGAGAGCTTTCAATGCTTTTGGAATGTTTATATTATCCTTATATCCATAGCTTAATTCTACTTTTACGATACCATCTCGCAAACGGAGCTCATTAATCCTTGCTCTTTTGGAAGGTGGAATGTGCGAACTATTAGTAGTAGTAACATTAAGGAGAATCAAATGTTCTGGAATGTCTCTGAATTGCTTTGTATTATCTACTAATGCTGTAGGTATCTTATCTATGTGTTGGGTTATGTAAATTGCTGATCCTTTTGATCTAATTATAGATTTATCAGTTGATCTGATATCTGACATGAACTTGCTAATAGATTCCTCGGACGTAAATCTTTCTTGTGCAATAATTTGCTCGCCCTTGATCCAAGTTTTAATAAGTATGAGTGCTATGACAGCAAATAGTAATGGGTAGATGGCACCGTGCAAAATTTTCTGTGAATTAGAGGCTATGAATAGCAGGTCAATCGGTAGCAGTACGATGAGACACAGTACTAGAATGATTACTTTATTACGGAACATATATTTAACTAGGTATGCAAAAAGGAGTAAATCTACAGTAATGGTTCCGCTAACAGCAATGCCATAAGCAAGCGCTAAATGAGATGATGATCCAAATAATAGAACTAATGTAGATACTGCAATATAAAGAATTAAGTTTATAACTGGAATATAGATTTGTCCTGATTCTGAATTTGAAGTATGGATTATGTTTATTTTAGGTAAGAAATCTAGTTGTATGGCTTGTTTCGTTAGCGAGAAAAGACCAGAAATTACTGCCTGGGAGGCTATTATGGTAGCCAAGGCAGCCAATATCAAAACCGGTATTTGGAAGTGGGACGGGAATAGCCTAAGTAATAAATTAGAAACATTGCTCGGGCTATTTAGTAGCAGAGCACCTTGCCCAATATAGCAAAGAACTAATGAGGGAAATACTATAAAGTACCAGGACCTCCTTATTGGTTCGAGCCCAAAATGTCCTAGATCCGCATATAAAGCTTCCACCCCAGTTATGGCAAGGACAACTGCTGATAAGGTCAGAAACGCTGTAATTGGACTGCTTGCAACAAAGTTAAACGCTGTTAATGGCGACAAAGCTATTAGCGAAGAAGGATGTTGGACAATCTGATAAAGCCCCCCGCCCCCAATAACAATGAACCAGATGAGCATAACTGGGCCAAATAAATAGCCGACAGTAGTTGTTCCATATTTCTGCAATAAGAAAAGAAGGGTTAGTAATATGAGAGTTATAGGGATTATAAGGTGATTAAGACTTGGAGCGATTACCCTAAGGCCTTCAACAGCCGATAAAACAGAAATTGCCGGCGTTATCACTCCATCACCATAAAATAAACAAACGCCAATAGTACCGAATAGAATTAGTGCAAATTGTAATCTTTTATCTAGGATATTTCTTCTTACTAAAGCTACAAGAGCCATTATTCCACCCTCTCCATTATTGTTGACTCTCATAATTAGAGAAAGATATTTAATAGAAACGATCAATATGATGGCGTAAATTATTAATGAAATAATCCCGTATATATTGTCTTCAGTTCTACTAATATAATGTCCCGATATAGAGAATGCAGCCTGCAATGCATATAGAGGGCTGGTGCCTATGTCACCGAAAACAATACCCAGTGCGCCTAGTGATAATAGAGCCAACCCTTTACTTCTTAACATAAGCTTTATTATAGCTGATTATTAATCAATTAAAGAACCATCTCTCTGAATAATATATTTTATCCCCATGTTCAATTATGGGTTCTGTTATATGTCTCGCGGTATTATTCAATTTCCTTACTGTTCTATTGGGAACTACCCATGAGTCGTCGCTCCTCTCAATAAAAGTTAGAAAACCTCCACCATTAAGAAATAACGCAATAATTATTATTCCAAGTAAGTATTTGATGTTCGTATATTTTTTAAGCGATATACTAAATCCTAAAGAAAATATTGCTGCTAGCGGGATTAAAACTGGGATTAAATATCTGCCATTCATATTTTCCAGTACATTAGTGTACTTGTAGGTTGTTAGTCCCTGTAAGAATAGTGCAACTATATAGAAAGAGCTTATTACAAGGAGTAAAATTATTTTCGGATTATTAGTTAATATTTTCTTAATATTTATAAAGAAAAGTACTACGCCTACAAAAAATAATCCAAGAGCTGCCGCGCATGGCAATGGAAGTGGCGGATAATTAGTGTATGAAGATGTCGGCCCATTTATAGCGAAGAATAGACGAAACCACATCCAGTAAAGCCACTGCTTCAAAAAGTACCAAATACCCTGTATTGGGTGATGGCCACTATGCTCTAATTTTATTAGTTCGGAATGGCTAATGCGATTATATTCCCAAGGACCATATTTGCTGCAATGATCAATACTCAGAACAGATGAGCATTGCGGAGCCACATTATGGTATTTAATCAGGTTATATACATCACGTTGAATAAAAAGAAGTGACAATACAATGGTCGTAATTATTAATGAAAACTTGAAGAAGTATCTTTCTTGCTTGAATGATACAAAAAATGATTCATTTATCTCTTTCATTTTATTTTTATATCCGAAAAGATAGATGATTAGAAATATAAATATACCTAATAATATTGGCAAGTAGACATACTTCGTAAGAATAGCTAGTAAATTAAATATAGAAAATAAGCCTAGAGTCCTAAATTCTATTCTAGACTTTTTGATACCATCGATGATTTTGAAGGAATAGAGAAGTGACAATCCAACCAATGGGAACAATAAATTGTCGTAATTAATTTGAGCCGATAACTGAGGAACTATTGGGATCAATGTAAACAAAAGTAATATAACATTGCTTAGGCCTCTAGAAATACCAGCTTTTATTAATAGCCTTTTGAATATTACAATTCCACCAAGAAACAAAAATATATTAATCAAGCGTAAAATTATTACTTGGACAAGTATGTTATTTGTGAATAGCTGAATTATTCTCAAGGGAAAGCTGAATAAATATTGATATATATATGAAGGGTCTCTGAATACCGCTCCAAAATTATCCGCTCCGATTGGTTGTGACGATAAAATCGGTGAAAGATGATGAGTATAGAATTTTATTAGTCCAAAATGGAAATCTTCATCAAAAGCCTGAGGATATGCTGCCGATATTGCAATCCAGGACGACTCAAAAAAGAAGAATATTAAAATAAATATAAATAATTTTCTTGAGCTAAATAAACTCTTTAGAAATACAATAAATTTTTTCATCAATCTGAGTTATATTATACATAGTTACTGTGAGTACACTGAAATAAGTTCGAGGAGCTAGCATGGGAATATATGAGAGAATTATATCAAAGACGAATAATCAAGCTGATTACAACACAACAAGATCAGATCACTATATAACACCGGCTAACGCAATGACTCTTTCTAGGCCAGTGCTTGCCGGAATTGCTGCAAACATGCTGATTGCTGGAGAAACTGGAGTCACTCCCTGGGTTATTGCGATGGGACTATCCGATGCCGAAGGAAATGTAGCTAGGGCAATAGATAGGCACTTTCCAAACTCAAAACGAGGCTCAAGTACAAAAGGAGCAAAATGGGATCCAATTGCAGATTCTGCTTCTTTGCTTACGATCTGCGCAGGAGGTTTGTTTGCGCCTAAGATTCCATTAACTGGAAAATTAGCTATAGCTAGCGTACTAGGACACGAGGGTATTAAGGCCGTATGGGCTGCCAGAAAAAATATGGTCTTCTTAAATGCAACTGGTCAACAACTTGAGATACCACCTACACTTAAGGGTAAGGAATCGATGGCTGAAAAATTCACTGCAGTTACCTTAGCAGTTTTGTCTAATGATATCGACCATGAACAGACTAAACAAATAATTGGACTAGGCTCACTTGGTTTTGCATTAACCGGATCAGTCAGAGGTGAAGCTCAAAGACGAATTTATGCTAAAAAAGCTAATGACCTAATTATCGAGGCCAGGAAGGATTAGATATATTGAAAGATCAGGATAAACTTTTCGTAGATTTCTCTACTTCCATACCAAAGGATGATCCTAATCATCATAAAAGAGCCATAGAAGCCGCCAATAGGCGCAAAAAACGTGTAGGACAATACGCTTTGGGTACTCGTGGCAAGGGATTTGGCAAGGCTATCAAGAATCTTTGGATTCCATATTCTGGTAGCGAGAATACCGCAGTAATTCATACGCCTGAACCTAAAATTGTCAGAGAAAAATACGCAACTGAAAGAAGAGTTATTGAAAAGTATGCCGAAACAGATGTAAGCCAGAAAGCCGTAAAGAATTGGGCTAGATTTGCATCAATGAATACCGAAAGAGAAATGCGAGTAAAGTTCAGAGGATATCTTTCTAATGCCAATGAACAGTTATCCCATCTTTCTGATGCTCTAGAAGATGCCGATAGAACATATACCTTTAGAAGCATAAAAGGTAGTGAATTGGCGATCGGTGGCATATCTAAATATCTAATCAGCTTAAAAAGTTTTTCAGGCCTAGATGAGAATAATAACTTACTAGTGAAAAGAAGATGGATCCAGGATAGATGGACTACAGTTATGAAGGAAGAGAAAGAAGAAGCCCTCAATTATATTGAAGATCAGAATAATGAGTCATTGTTTTTATTATATGAAGAAGCTTACTTTAATAACTGGTGTCGTCAAAAATATTGGCATAGTGTTGAGGTAGATTATCGGAATTTCATCGGCAAGAAAAGAAATGTTGAGCCAGATTTTATTGAAATACCGATAGAGGCTTACAATGAGTCGGACTATCAATGGGAATAACCTATTGACATCAGCTCATAGTATATGGAATGATTGAAATTAATGAATAATATCAGAATTATTGAAGGAATGATTATTATCCCTAAATTTGGGTAGTCTTTGCTATATCAATAAATAGACAAAACTCCCAGAAACAAAGGGAGTTTTTTAATTAATTGGAATAAAATGAATCAAGAGATAACTAAAAATAATATATCCGCTACATACAGCAGTCATGACATTGCTATCATGGCATATGACGCTCATTTAATGCTTCCCTACTACATACAGGAATCACCATTGATTGAATTTATCCATACTAGTCTTGATGGTAGCAAAAGAACCGTACTTGTTAAGGACGAGACAGTTCAGCCTGGCAATTCATTCAAAGACCGTGGAGCAGCATATGCCGTTGGTAGATATGTCATGAATGGAATAGACTCAGTCATTACTGCTAGTGCCGGTAACCATGGCCTAGGAGTAGCTAGAGCTGCTCAGTACTACGATATTGAGTCAACTGTTGTTTTACCCAGTAGCGCTGAAGATGTTAAGAAGAATTCCATGAGAGAACTAGGTGCAAATATAATAGAAATTAGTGGAGATTTTTTAGACGCTGAAGTTCTAGCTAGGAAACTATCTACCAACAGTGGCAGTCAGTTAATTCACCCATTTGCTGACCCTTTCGTGGCTGCTGGTCAAGGAAGTATTGCCGTTGAGCTATTAAAGCAAATCCCAAATGTATCAGAAACATATATTCCAGTTGGAGGCGGTGGTTTGATACTTGGGTTCGGGAGCGTCATAAAACATAGCCCAAATAATAGCTTAGTAATTGCGTCACAACCAATAGGTGCTAATACCTTCACGAAATCTTACAACAGAGAGCTAATCAGCTCTACAGAATATATTGACGCAGAATATGGTGGGCTAGCTGTTCGTAAATTAGATCCAAGAACGTTTTATCTTGGTTCATTGGTTACCGATCTTTGCATACAGGTAACATCTTTAGAGGTCTACAAAGCTATTTTTGAATGGAGAGAATTGACTGGAAGAACGCTAGAACCAGCTGCCGCTGTTGGACTAGCAGCCAGCGTTAAAGCACCCCAATTTAGTGAAAGTATCAGCTCAACTATTGTGACTGGATCTAATGCATCATTTCTTGTTAATGAAAAGGTTAATAAATTAGCCTCTGAAAATAATTGGTAATATTCCTATTTAGTTGATTTGATTTTATCGTGTAGCTTACCTAAAAACATAGGGGTGGCACCCAGTATGGTGGCAAAAATTGCTAATTTAGCCATCGATTCAGAAAGTTGATTTTTAGTTACTTCATATGTTAATAACGTAGCCGTGTCCATTACTGCATATCCAATCAATGCAACCGATAAAAACACCTTATTATCGGGGAGTTATATTCTCCAGGATAAAAAATTCGTCGATAGTATTATAACCGATCTCAAAGCATATAATCCACCTAATGATTTTATAGGCATTAATAATCAGTTCATTGCTACGCTAAAATCGATTTCTGAAACATATTTAGACATTTCTACTCAGCAGAATAATGACGCCACCATTCAAGCGAATCGCGCAAAATTCAAACAATTTGTAGCTGATTTTAATAGTGACTTAACTAAGATTCACGAATTAACTACCAGTAAAGTCAAAGTTACAAGATCGATGCTACTCGATTTGAGGAAGACTGTTAATTAAGCATCAATTTCGTCAGTTTGCTGAACTATATAATAGTCTAATAATCTTGTGTTTATTTTATGAAGAAATTCGAGCACGAGTGGTTTATTCAAAGTTTCTGCTGGTATAACAAATACAGGTTCATCTTTTTCTGAATCGTCTTGCTTTGAGTCCATCGCCCTATCATTATCTCTAATGGACTCTATGTAGTTCTTCAAAGTTGAAAAATATATCGTGTATGATTTTTCATTTGAGTCTCTGAAAAAAATCGACATGGCGCCAATATTACCATTACCATCTTCAGATTTGCTAATTATTGTTTCATCTTTTATTGGAATAGACACTGATGATGATATGTTATCTGATTCTCTGATTATTTCAAATGCAGCTGCATCAATAATTTTAGAATTTATATCTGAGTTCGAATTCAATTCATTCATTTAGAGCCCCTCATCTTATTTCTAATTTGATTTCCTGATGATCCACTTAACACCTTCATTACCGTCATTTGATGATTCTTATCGCAAGCTGCTAAACGAAGAATTGTTGGGCCGTATTGATCTTCTAAGGGTAGTCCCAAATTAACTCTAGCAAAATATACTCTTTGACCACTCTTATTTCGCATTACCTTAATTGGAAAAGCTGTAATAGCTTCATCTAGAGTATCTACATTTGAGCTAGAACCGGCCTCAAGAAAGCCCGGCAGTCTTGAGTAAAACATATTATTAGTAACTTCGCTTTGGTGATCAGACATTCCGCTAGCAGCTTGTATTAGATGTTTATTGGATCCAATTACACTTGCGATTAGGAAAGGCTTAGATCCCGTAACGTCCATCTTACTAACATGAATTTGGAATCTTTCATTAGAATCAAGCCAAGGTAAAACTGAGGCATCGACGCTCAAATCCGAAACTAAATATTCTGAACTATCATATCCTGATGGAACCTTCTCGGTTTGTGATCGTGGTGGCATATATTAAAATATATTCTCTACCGTCAATTGAGTCAAATAATAGTTCCAAATTCTAAATAAGGGTTACATATTAATTTAGCTATAAATTAGATTCTAAAGTTATCCACATAATTGTTAGTGTCATTTGTCGCTAAATCTGAAATTAGAAAATATTATACAATTCTGTTATAATATGTTTAACAAATATTCACATAATCTCTCCGTTATCTTTTTTGAAAATAAAACAATTTTTATCTCGGTCTGGTGTATCCGTGATAATAGTATTTGTTTTTAAGGACTATCATTACAAAGAAAAATTATCATATAGAAATTGTTCGTTCCTCTGAATCAACTCTAAGTTCCATGAGTGAAGTCTCTTGCGAGGCTATTAAAAAGGTTCTTTTGAAATATTACGAAAAGGTTGAAGTCAGTATTGTTAATAATTTAACAGACCTAGATGATGTAGTTTTTAAAAAACCTGATTTAGTTTTTTTGGGCATGAAATTCGTACCGACCAATACATCACTCGGTAGAATTGATCCAGATAAGAATTGGATATCTGAATATTTAGATAAGAATGGCATAAACTACACCGGATCAGAAAATCTTGCTTTGAAATATGAATTAAATAAACAGGATGCCAAAAAAAGAGTAATGGCTATGGGAATTGCTTCATCTCCCTACTTCGTTGCCATTCAAGGTCAAAAATTCACCGAGTCTGACATTGATTTAAAATATCCACTATTTGTTAAGCCTACAGATAGAGGTGGCGGACTTGGTATTGATGATTATTCCGTAATACATGAATTTTCTGATCTTATTACAAAGGTAACTGATATCACTACAGTTCTAGAATCTGACTCATTAATAGAAGAATACCTAACTGGAAGAGAGTTTAGTGTAGCTATCTTAAAAAATATCGAAGATGGTACTTACAGCCAAATGCCAATTGAAATAATTGCTGATTCTAATTCTGACGGAAATACAATACTAGGATGCGCAACTAAAGCCTTGAATGAGGAGATAGTCGTTAAGGTTGATGACTCTGAACTCAATAAAACACTTTCTGATTTTGCCCAAAAAGTATTTTTCGCATTAGGTGCTAGAGACTATGGGAGAATTGATATTCGATTAGATACAAATGGTCTACCGATGTTTCTAGAAGCTAATCTATTGCCTAGTCTCATAGAAAACTATGGAAACTTTCCTAAGGCATGCTTTCTTTATAAACAGATGGATCACGAATCTGTAATATTGAATCTAGCTAATCTTGGATTAATTCATGAAAAGAAAAAAAATATTTTCACTCAAATAACCTTGGGCAATATGAAGAAAACGCTTAAACCTGCCTTCATTGAAATATAATCTTTAACTCCACTTGCAGATTAGTTATAGTAGAGAAAAAGGATTCTTCAATTATGCAACAAATATTGATTATTAACGGAGGGACAACCTTCAATAGAGATTCGGACTATATTAAATATTTAGAGAATTTGTATATAGATAAGGCTCGTCTATTACCAAAAATTGACTGGAAATTAACACTGAATGAAAGGCTTGGAGTAAGCTACGAAGTTCTAGTCCCAAGAATGCCTAATACTACCAATGCTCATTACTCAGAGTGGAAACTTTATTTTGAAGCTGTAATTAAAACTCTCGACGATGACCTACTACTAATAGGTCATTCTCTTGGAGGGATATTCCTGGCGAAGTATCTTTCTGAGAATAAGTTATCTAAGAAGATAAGAGCCCTATTTCTATTAGCAGCCCCTTTCACTGAGGAAAGTGAAAGTTTAGGAGATTTCAAAATAGAAGGTAGCCTAGAGAAGATTGATGATCAAGTTGATGAGATTTTCATCCTTCACTCAAAAGATGATCCTGTAGTTCCTATTAGCGATTCAGATATTTATGTAGACCTCTTGCCGAAAGCCAATCTCGTTATTTTTGAGGATAAAGGCCATTTCAATACTGAAGAATTCAGCGGGCTAGTATATTTGATCAAAGAGCTATAAAAAGATAGTAGTCTTCAATCTGCAATAATCTATTACTGGCATAAATCTAATGATTCATTGATATATTTTCAATTGGTAGACTTTTGTTAATAAGATGTTTCAAACCTAATCGATCTCGCTAATGAGAATTAACTGACGCAAATTGCTACCTAGTATATAATGAGGTTATGTTTAAGAAAAAATCAGAAACAATCAGAACAGATCCTGTGTTATGGGAAGATTGCAAAATTGAAGCTATTGAGAAAATGGATGGTAAGTTTTCAGCTCGTGCCATGCAATTTGCAGTGAAACTTTATAAAGAAAGAGGTGGAGGCTATGTCGGTAATAAAAATCCAGATAATTCATTGAAGAAATGGACTGAAGAGAAATGGGATTATGTTGGTGAGCCGAAGCATAGTCGATATTTACCCGCTAAAGCAAGAGAGACCTTAACTCCCGGAGAGAAATCTGCAACATCTAGAGCTAAAAACATAGGGACAAAGTTGGGACATCAATGGGTTCCTCAGCCCAAAACTATATCCGAAAAGATTCGTAAATACCTTTAATTACTGGATAGTATTTGATTAATCATTAGGTATAGCTAAAAAATTAGCAGTTGCGTATGGGTGTTCAAAAACTCTACTATCTTCCGTCTGTGCTAGTCTTGTTGCTAGTTTTGATACAGATATTACCCCTCTTACGCTAGCCGGTATATGAGTACTCAATAAGAATACATGATCTGAATCCAAAGGTACTATTCCAACGGTATGGACACTTCTCCTGGTATTAGTACCGTACTTCACGTCAACAACAATTCTATGATCATCAGAATATTGATTCATTGCTCTTTTAAGACCAATTTCTGTGGTAATTGTTTTCATAAATATGTCAGACAAGGCCATGCCGCCTAATGGTTTAAGCAAATATTCAACGATATCCTCTGACTCTTCTAAGACTGCTCTACTCTTCAATTGCTCGGTAGATAAACTATCTAAATATTCAGTAAAATCTCTGTAGTTCCTATAGATACTGGGACGATATCCATGTCTCGGTGAAACTTGCTCCAGTGATGCAGGGAAACAAACAGGAAGACCAGGTCCTGCAACATTTCTCTCTACATTTTTTCTGTAACTCTTAATACTCATAGTTATTATTTTTGAACAAATTATCTTCTTTTTCAAGTAAAGTTATAATACATTAATTCAATTGTACTTTCGTTAATTACCAATAATCAAGCTATCTTAAAAAATTAAAATATTCATCTCTCAGCTTTCTTTACAAACTTCATTAAACGTAATTTATGGTGCTCAATCCAATTAG
>JBAXGD010000011.1:0-13324 GCA_037139575.1 bacterium | reverse complement strand
AATCAACACTTTTTGACTATGAGGATATTGGAGATAAGCTCTGGGACAGGTTTACAACTAAGAATTTGTCTGATCAGATTTGGTGGTATGAATCAGTATATAAAGTAGTAAAAAATCGAGATGTGCCTAACTATTTATTAGATAAATTAGCTGAAGACATCAAAGTTCTTATACGAATTGAACAATAGAAAGCTTCCTAAACATTATAGCCCCAGGTAACCTTTCATTACGTCGCCAACGACGCAATCAAACTGTCCATTTTGCTTAGGGAAAATAGATTTTTCGAAATTATTCACGTAAACTTTTAAACTTACCACAGCATCACAAGTATCGGCGCCGAACACTCCATCAACTACTAGGTTTCTTTTAATCTTTGAATTTATCTTATTTTGAAGATTGGTAACGTTAGCACCGCAAGATCCAATAAATAATGGGAAGTTTACATTGCATGCTGGTGGATCTGTAGGGGGAATAGATTGATCCTGGCTTGTGTTTAACGATATATGGGGAACATTATTCCAAATTGAGTTACCTGCTGAATCATTGATTGTTAAGAAGTTATACATGTTTAACGATAAGCTAGCAGCACCTTGGTTAGCAGTTTGAGAAGCCCAAACCAGGTCTCCTCCACCTCCATAGATTGACAGGTTACCATCATTCTCCATGTGGAAAGTATAATTACCAGTATCACCGTCAGTTTGAGTGCTCCAAACAGCCTGATTGTTGCCATACTCCACTAGATTGCCGTTATTTTCCAATCTCAATACGAATGAATTATCGACTGAAGATAGTACGTAAGCATAGGGGTTATTAGGGCTCACGCTGAAATCAATATTCTTGTTAGTCTTAAAATTAATAAGTGTAGGTGCAGTTTGAGCTGTAACTGGCTGAGGTTTTGTAGTCCAGAGCATCAAACCTTGAGCTGTTTTTATATTAAGGTAGCCTGCTTCATCTAGAGTTATTATTGCACCAGGGTGACCCGCAGTATTAGATTGCCATAATGGAGTTCCATTATTCTTCACTATCGTTGGGTTAGTAACTTCAAGATTTCCATCGTTGATTCTAGCAAATGCGTGTGGGTGACCTGCAGTGCCTGATTGCCATTTAGAGTTCTTGGTTTTAACGTTATATTCCACTAAATTACCATCTGACTGCATTTTTAACATATATTTATTGTTTGCAGATATTAGTCGATCTCCTTGTTCTATCGTGATTCCATTTGTTAATGCTAGGCTCGTTTTGGCACCAGCAAACTTAGAAGTAGGTTCATTGCAATTCGGTATGGCTTTTAGCTTAACAACTGCGCTAGATAATTGATTTGTGTAGTCGTTCTTAGTTAGTGGTTTTTTAGGTGTCGCAAATGTATTCGAAATTGAAATTCCAAATGTGATTTGAGGATTTTCGTTTTTAATGCCTAATGTATCAATTGTAGGAATTGTCTTTGGAGTTGCAGTAATTCCTGCTGAATCCCAAGGTGCTTCGTTTATTGTTTTTACGTCTGTACTATCTTTGCTCCCAGCAACAACTGTCCCATTAACCTCAATAAAATAAGAAGTAGTCGTGCCATATGCACCGTTTTTTATGCTAGCTGGGTTAGCAAAACTAGCTGAGCTGGTGATATTATATTTTGTTGTTGCTTTACTAACAGTGTCTAGTACATTTTGTTTACAAGCAAGAATAGTAAAATCGCCGTCATCTAATGCTTTGTGTTTTGTATTAATTGTGGCAACAACTTGACTTCCAGCATGTGCTGACTTGTTGTGCTTGAAAACGTAGTATCCTACGCCAGATATTACAACTAATACCATTACTAGCAAGAACGACTCAATGTGAGAGAAGCCCCTGTTATTTAGTTTTTTTATCATTATATTGTTCCTTATTTATTTTAGTCTTTGGGCTTATAGTAATTCATTTATATTTATAATGCAAGTGCTTACTCAGGTTGGTATTAGCTCGAGAGACTTAAATCTAAAATTGTGTTTATGAGTTCTGCGTGACTCCAGACTAGTGGTGCTACTGAAATAGGCTTTCCATCATTTGGGTTAAATTGTTCACTCAAAACACCGCTCAAAAGACTATATTTTAGCGACAAATCAATCAGATCCACTCCCTTGTCTACAGATCCCATACCGATGTAGTACTGAGCTATCCATAGAGTGGTAACGTGCCATGGGTTACCTAGTATTGGTGGCTTAGATTCAAAGTAATGATCATTCTCATACCTCACAGCTCCACCAATAGGTGTTTTCTTGATAAGCTTTGTATTTATAGACTCTAGGGTTTTATGGATTTTTTCAGGAGGTATTATATTTTGTCCGAACATCATTCCACCGTAAAAGCTTGAAACATCTAAAACTTTATCCATATCTAGAGAGCTATTTTCATTAAGATAGAAACCTTTAACAAAATAGCCAAGTTTTTCATCATAAAGTTTATCTATATTATTGGCGATTCTGCTTGCTGCACTTTTCCAGCTTATGGCATCGTCGGGGTATTCAAACTTCTCGGCAAACTGTACAGCTACATTTAATGCCTGATATGTAAGTGCAACAGTATAGGTTGAGGTTAGAAATTTCTCCTCCCATAAATCATAGCTTGCATGGGGAAGATTTGTAACATCATCAAAATAAGAAGCCATAAAATTAGCTGCTGGTTTAATTAGAGTTTCGTATAGCTTGTAAATGTAGTCCTTGTCGTCTGTATAGTAATAGAACTGTCCAAGCATATATATGACAAGTGCGGTTTCGTCTTCTTGAATTGCCAGCTCCTTACGCTTGCCGTGTATCAAAGGATGCCAGGTACTCCCTATAGCTTTATCTGGCTGGTATTTATGCATCATGTAACCGTCTGGGCTCAAGGTGTCTCTACAAAAATCGAAGAAAGCTTTTGGTTCCTCAGTATAACCCATTCTAATTAGTGGCCACATTGCATAGGCACCGTCTCTAGGCCAGGCATAGCTATAGTAATCTTTATTGTAGTTATAAATTGTTGAGTCGCATGATGCTATAATTCCGCCTCTTTTATCGGTGTGGGCCTTAATTATCATCAAAGACTTCTTAACAATTGGAAGATATTTTTTGTCTATTTTAGAAAGCTTTGAGTCTGCAATCTTGAACCAGTCATGCCAAGAATTTCTAGTTTTATCTAAGTGCTTTTGTAGCGAATCTAGTTTTATTCGGTTATGGATTTTTTCAGCATTGAACTGATTATCCGATGCAACAATCCAATAATCGACAAAGTCGCTGGCTTTAGAATCCAGGCTGATTGTAAATCCAAGTACTGAATCTATAGCTCCATGCTCTACGGGGTTATTAGAGAGTACCCCATCTTCAGCATCTTTGAACGTTCCATTGTTGCTTGCTAAATCATAGTTCCCGATGGCGCACTGATCAAAACCTTTACCGTCAGATGTTTGACCATAAATAAGTAAGTTATACCTGCCTTTGTAATCTAGAATATAGTTATCTTCCGGGACAAAGAATGCAGTGTCTGACCTTCCTAAGCTAGATATTTCGAACATTTGGTGCATAAAAAATTTAATTGTTCTAGGCTTATCAGAAAGATTGGTAATCTTAATTCTTCTACCAAATACATTGAATTCACTATCTACAAAATCTTCACAAAGCAGTTCAACCTGCATCTCTTTGTTAGTAAGACTAATACTACTTATTAGGGCATCAGGGTAAAAATCGACTTTGTTTTCCCAGCTATCATCAACCCAAGAAAATTTAGAATCTACCCAAATTCCAATTTTATGACCTAAACCCTTAGAAGAACTTAAGTTTTCAAGACCGACATATGGATAGTAGAAATCCTTAACTAGCCCCTGCTCGTCTAGTCCAACTGTAAGCTGACTATTGCCAAGAATTACTGGTCTGGCCATGACTAAATCTCAACTCCTTTTTCATTTAGTCGGAATCTTAAATCATGCCATGCATTCATAAAGTTTATTGTTGCGTCGTATGGCGTTTTATATGGACTAAAATAAGCGTGAATATCACCATCATTGAAATATTTTGTACACATATAGTAAAAGTGATCGGAGGTCTGAAGTCTTCGCCAGTCTTCAATTAAACTCCAGTCATCCGTTCCAAGTATTTTTGAAGACAGACTGTATATGGCTTTAATTGCTTGTTGTTGCATGGCATTTCCGAGCCAGGCAGATAGGTCTCTTTCGGTATCTGCCCAGGTTACAGTTTCTGGAACATCAATAGTGTCCACTACTTTATAGCTATCAATTGCGTCAGATACAGTCATGAAAGTATTATTTTCATCCTTGAGCCAAATCGGGACCATATTTTCCAAGAAATCGAATATTCCAGTATCTTCCCATTGATGCTCGCCAAAGGTTTCATAATCCATGAATAAATTAAAGATTTCCGAGTCCTGGGAATCGTTAATCCAATTTATATACTTATCCGCAGTAAGTGGCCACTCATTCCAGTTCCTATTACCAAATCTAAACGCAATATCATCAGAAAGCTTATAGTTTTTCATCAGAAGCTTTATATTTTGGGTATTAATTGGCTTATATAGGTGATTTGAATTTCTCCAGCCAAGCACCTTATCCCATCCTTCGGCCAGAATTCCTTTGTACCCAGCTTTATCTGCCCAAATAGCAAGATCATTATTGTATGCAAGTTCAGTGTTTCTAAAGACTTTTGGGGTTTGGCCAAAAATAGATTCGATCTTCTCGCGGTGCATTCTGACCTGAATTTCGAACTCTTGTAAGGAATAGAAAAAAGCTAAGCTATGGTGGTATGTTTCTGCGACTATTTCTACTTTTCCAGTTTTAACAAGATCGACAAATGACTGCAAAACTTCCGGTGCCCACTTTTCCAGTTCGGTAATTAAAGTACCAGTAATAGACATGCTCACCTTGAACTCGGGATATGTTTTCAGTAAATGTATCAATTTCTTGTTGGTTGGGATATATGATTTCTCAGATACTTTATCTATTATCTTCTGATTACCATTAGGATCTGAATCATCCCAGGAAAAATAGTCATGATTTTTTCCAACTTCAAAAACGGAATAATCCTTAACTCTGTATGGCTGATGGGCATGCAAATATAGGACTATAGATTTTTTCATGCCAGCACCTTTTTATGTTTGGAGTATTCCTTAATTGTAGCTTTTGCAGATTTATCCCAAGTCATAGACATAATTTCTTCTGTGGCCATTTGTCGCATAGTCTTTGCAAGTCCTTCATTTCTCAGGAACCCAACGATTTTGTTGACCATTTCATCCTTATCCCAAAAGTCGACCTTCAGGCAGTTTTTATAGATCTCACTAACTCCAGACTGATAAGAGATTAAAGAAGGTGTTCCGTAGTTTATGGCTTCAAGCGGTGTTATTCCAAAAGGCTCAGATACTGATGGCATCACAAATAGATCAGCAATACCGAAGGCATCTCGCCACTTTTTGCCTCGCTGAAATCCTGCAAATATTACATTCTGCAGTATTCCGAGTTCGGCACTTAATGAAATCAGCTCATGGTACTGGTCACCATCGCCGACTATTAGAAATAAAGTCTTGGGCAAAATATCTACTACATCTTTTGCTGCATAAAGTAGGCCTGTAATATTCTTTTGGATAGTTAGTCTGCCCACATTGGTTACAACTTTATAGCCATTCGATTTTAATAACTCGATGTACTCATATACATTGTCGTTATCAAGTTCGTCCAGTTCATCTATATCTAGACTGTTATGTACCACGCTTATTTTATCTAGAGGAATGTCGTACTCTCGAGCAATAGATTCTTTGGTCATTTGACTAACTGCTATGACCTTATCTGCCATCATCAGTCCAAGGCGCTCAATATCTCGTATCATAGGGTTGCCAGATTCACCACCAGATCTATCTGATTCTATCGAATGAACATGAACTATTAATGGTAGGTTGGTTGCTTGCTTGGCTTTCATAGCCGCCCTAAATGTTAGCCAATCATGGGCATGAATTATATCGTACTCGTTTTCTTGTGCCTTACTGGCAACATAATTTTCATAATTTAATTGCTCGCTCGTAACGGCGTGTGTAGAAAGATAATTAGCTCCGTCATAGACATTGAGGTGATGTTTTAGCTTGGTGTAGTTCATCGGAGTCGTGGAATGAATCTTCATAAAATCATTTTGTTGATCAGTCTTATAAGGAAGAACAAACTCAATATCTACATTGTTTTTTGCTAGAGACTTACACAGCTGAAAACAGGCAACACCTAATCCACCACTGTTGTGTGGAGGTAATTCCCAACCTAACATCAATACCCTCATAGTCGATTTTTGTATTATTACACCTGTTTAATTACTTAAAGTTTACCCAAATAACATAACCTTTTTTACACTTATAATTATATCAAAGAGTGATGGCCATGACTAAATAAAAACTATAAAATATTGTTGTTATTTTTAATTATTTCCCATTCTTTCAATAAGGTATTTACATCAGATTTAGAGAATCTGTCTTTTCTTAATTTTTGAATCATTTCTTTTTCGTCCAACCAAATATAGCTAGAAAGTTCACTATTATCCAGCTCTATTTCTCCACTCTTAAAGTTTACCCAGTAACTTTTCCTATCTTGACCTCTGTATTTAAACTTATCTACAAGTTTTTTAGGCCATTTATATATAAGTCTAATGGTGCTTTTATTAATAATCTCATACTCTAAATTTCCACCAATTTCTTCTCTGATCTCCCGGGCTAAAGCTTCTTTTTCAGTCTCATCAGCTCCAATTCCTCCTTTTACAAAATCTAGTTGTCTGTTTGGAGTGTCAACTTTATGGACCATCAGAAATCTTTTATTAGCATCAAAAATAATGGCAGACACATTAGACCTGTATTTATATTCTTTCATTACTGACATTATTTAATAAAGCCAGCTTTTTTTGCAGCTTGGAGTGATTCGTTAATCTTTGAATGCAAAGGTGAGGGTAGTTTATCTAATGTAAACCAATCTATTTCATCTATCTTGTGAGGTTCATTTATCTTGACTTTGCTTGGATCTACTTGGACTGCGTGGACTAAAGCAACCCAGTGAGTATCCTTTCCTTCGTGTTTTCTTAAAGCATTGAAGGCTTCTAGAAAATTAATATTTATTGGTTTTACGCCTAACTCTTCCTCAACTTCGCGAATTACTGCATCATTCCACTCTTCACCAAACTCTAACGCACCTCCACCGACGTCCCATCTTCCCTGCTCATCTCGAGTATTGAGGCTTCTTTTTTGAAGTAAAAAGTTCCCTTGCCCATCGTGAACGACAAAAGTTACGGTAACTCCAATAAAGTCTATCCCTCGACGCTGATTCATGCCAGACTCATTACTCTCTCACATGCTTTAGAGCACGTATTATTCGAATAGCATTTTTGACAAATTAGTATCAATTTATTGCATGACTTGTTGGCACAATTTTCAAAATTACTTGTTTTACCTTTGCAATGAATGCACTCACCAATGTCTTTAGCTTTATTCGAAAACTTAGTACCCATTCGCTTATCAAAAACATACAGCGAGCCGTCCCAATATCCGTTATCGCCATATTTCTCGCCATACTTAACAATTCCACCGTCTATTTGATAAACATCCTCGAAGCCTCTATTTTTCATAAGAACACTGAGTACCTCACAGCGAATTCCACCGGTACAGTAGGTTATAACTTTTTTCTTTTTTAATTCATCATACTTGGGGTCATTGAGCTCTTCTTTGAAATCTCTTGTGGTATCAATATCAGGAATTACTGCGTCTTTAAATTTACCCACAGCAGCTTCATAAGCATTTCGGCCATCGAAAAATACCACTTCATCACCATGCTTTTCGACTAGATCATTCACTGCTTGAGGACTTAGGTGCTTGCCACCACCAACAATTCCGTTCTCATCAACCTTAATTTCATCAACTGCTTTGAAAGTCACAATTTCATCCCTAACCTTAACCGATAGTTTTGGAAAGTCATCTCCTGCACCTTCAGACCATTTGAACAAAGTACCCTTGAACGAAGGGAAAGTTTTTGTTTCTTTGACGTATTCTTTAAGATTGTCCATATCGCCGCCTAAAGTTCCATTGATTCCGTGCTTTGAAATAATAATTCTGCCCTTAAGGGATAGTCTTTGGCAAAGATTTTTCTGCCATAGCCTAACCGCATCAGGGTCACTGATTGGAGCAAATTTGTAATATAGAATTATTTTTTCCATGTCTATATATCATTTTAACAGATATGGGGCCATTTTTTTATAAGCTATTTTATAATTCTTCAGTTGAGAATATCTTTTGTAAGTCATTTTCTGAGAAAAATGTATCTCTAGGCCCAAGATTAATTATTTTATTTTTATTATTTGTTGATCTAAATGAAACTGATGACCAGTAACAATCCTTTACATTAATATCTTCTAGTAGCTGTGCTCTTAATTTAGCTCTAGTATCTTCCGGTGGCTTAGACTGCGCAGCAATTACTAACTTTTCATTTATATTGAACCTGAATTTGCCCCTATCCCTAAGCTTAAAACCGTACCCAACTTTCTTAGAACCAATCCCATCTTTATCGCCCTTAATCTCTTTAAAATCATATCTAAGATCAGCTGCTTGCGATTTAATATCACTAAAGCTTCTAGTTATCCCAAAATCTCTATCATACTCAATGCCATCTCTTATATTTACGAATTTCGCAGCCCAGTCAGCTCTATCGGCCAATAATTTAATATCTTCCTTGCCAGCAATAACCTTTCTGAAGTCGTCACAATAATCATAAATCTCTTTAGCTATTCTGTAGTAATTGTGGGGTAGATCAATATGCATGCCGATTGCATTCAAAGCCAACTCGGCAACTCTTTGTTGGTAGTCTAGTCCGTGAATTTGAGAATTTAATAGACTTATTTTGCCTTCATTGGATAATTGCATCACATTTAATTTTTTAATTCTATCTAGGTATTCGAGGTCGCTTGAATAATCTGCATAATCATCGAGTTTTTCGAGTTCATCAAGCTCATTAAGTGCGAGCATTAGCCCCATTCCACCAAGCCTTATCTGAGTAGCCCAGTCTGAAATGTTAATATCATTACATCTTATTTCTAGTCTCATATAATCAATGTCCTGTACAACTCTTCCAACAGTGCCTCTATATCCATAGCCATTAACTTCTACTAAGCCATCTACTTTTTGAGAGTAAAAAACACCATCATTTCCCGTGAAATGACCGGCTCCAGTAATAAAGTTCCTTGTAGCAATAAACTGCTTTAATTGTGGAATTATTTCTAAAGTTTCACCAATTTCAGAATCATCTTCGATGCAAAAATTATCATGACAGCCTTTTCGGTTACCTAAACTATCTACAACTCTTCTCTGCATTCGGACTGTTATTTCTGCATCATTTTCAAGTGAGGCCTCAGCGATATAGTTGCCAACAATTTGATCCATAACAAGTTCACCAACTCTAATATATTTGTTCAGATCTTCAGGCAGGATGCATTCTGGTGTCGCTCTTTCAATATTTGTAGGTCCATCAAAATCCTCGCTACCTCCAACATAAATTCTAAAACCATTTGTGAGGTATTCATCATGTGATCCAAGTAAATATTGAGGGATATACCTAGCGAGGTTAGACGCCATCCCATAGGGTTCATCATATTGATTATCAATCTTGACAATCATTCCAGTCTCTTCTTCGTTGCCCATTACAAGTGGTAATGGCGACTCAACGGATTCATGTTGCATCATTTAATACCTCTTAGATACGTTTGAAACAGATAATAGTTCAATAAATAAATAATTACAATACCAAGACAGTCCAGGGGTTTTTGAGTTATATTAATATAATGAGAAAAAGCGCAAAAATAATAGTCTTGGATAAAGCTAACAACATATTGGTACTGAGGCGTAGCGAAACACATCCCTACTGGCCAAAACACTATGACTTCCCTGGTGGAATTATAGAAAAAGATGAAGCTCCTGAAGTAGGTGTTGAACGTGAGTTAATTGAAGAAACTGGCCTAAAGGCTGAAAATATCTCCTTAATCTACGAAAAGAAGCATCTGCTTGGATTTCATAGATATATATATCTGGCGAAGCTTAATGAAATCAAGCCGGGAATTGAGATTAGCTGGGAGCATGACCAAGCAATATGGATGGCTAAAGATACATTACTTAATCTTAAAATGCCCATCGGTGTAGACATTTTCTATAAAAAAGTTATTGAACAGGTTAAGAAATCGATTTAGATGAAGATTCTACTGCATTCCTCTAAGACCATGAAAAAAAGTACAGATAATGCTTTTAAATTATCCGTACCGGTATTTATGAATGAGGCAAA
Organism: bacterium; assembly: GCA_037139575.1. GTDB lineage: Bacteria > Patescibacteriota > Saccharimonadia > Saccharimonadales > UBA4665 > CAIYEO01. The sequence goes on along the minus strand of JBAXGD010000011.1, from coordinate 3,024 downwards.
AACCATCAACCAGTATCTTCGTCAGGTAAGCAAGGAAACAATTGAATCTAGAATGAAAATATCTTCAAAACTAGCAGATGGCGTAATTTCACAAATTAATGACTGGACTAGTCTTGAAGAAAAACAGACAGCTGCTGCTGTGGCTTTTGTCGGAGATATATATTCTGGGCTTCAATTCAATACAATGAGTGAAGTTGAAAAGAATATTGCTCAAAATAAACTCAGGATCATATCAGGTATGTATGGAATTTTAAAGCCATTAGACGGCGTAAGCTCATATCGACTTGAAATGGCATATAAGTTATCTCCCGAGCCATTTAAAAACCTATATGATTTTTGGGGAGATAAACTAGCTAAAGAAATAGATAGTGATCAAGAAATTATTAATTTAACATCTCTTGAGTATGGTAAGGCAATAATTCCCTATTTAGATAAAAACAAAGTCATAAGCCCACTTTTTTTAACTAAAAATCCAATAACTAATAAATACGTCAATGTTGCTGTGCATTCGAAAATAACAAGAGGCTTTATGGCATCTTGGCTAATAAGAAATAATGTAGAAAATATTGAGAAATTAAAAACTTTTGACGGACTTGGTTATTCTTATGATGAAGAAAAGAGTTCATACAATATTCCAGTCTTTAAAACCGATTCCTTTGGAGGTATAGGGCTTAGTGTTAGGCAAAAAAAGAATAGTATAAATTAATCACTTATGTTATAATTTTGACAATGTAGAGGCGGTGCCATAAATGCATCGTATTTTTTTTATGAAACTAGACCCAGCCCACATTAGAAATATTGCAATCATTGCACACGTTGACCATGGTAAAACCACGCTTGTTGATGGCCTATTAAAACAGTCAAATATTTTCAGAAGCAACCAATCTGAAATGTCACAAGATCTTATTATGGATAGTGGTGACCAAGAACGTGAAAGAGGAATTACTATTACTGCCAAAGTTACTGCTGTTGAGCATGACGATTACCGAATTAACATTATTGACACTCCTGGACACGCTGATTTCAGCGGTGAAGTTGAACGAACAATTAATATGGCTGATGGCTGCATTCTTATAGTAGATGCCCAAGAAGGCCCAATGCCACAGACTAAATTCGTACTTGGTAAGGCACTAGCGAATGAACTAAGCCCAATTGTTATTATTAACAAGATAGATAAGCCAGGCTCAAGAATTAGCGAAGTAGAAGATGAACTAGCAGACCTATTCCTAGAGCTTGCAGTACATGAAGATCAACTACATTACCCAACATACTACGCAATTGGACGTGAGGGTAAGGCCTGGAAAAAACCACCAGTTGATGCAACTGAAGATACAGACCTCGGAGTAATATTTGATGCAATCGTTAATGATATACCTGCTCCCGATGTAGACGTAGATAAGCCTTTTCAAATGCAAGTTTCAGCTTTAGCCTGGGACGCATTCAAAGGTAAATATGCAATTGGAAGAATTACACGTGGAAGCATAAAGACTGGTGGAAAAATCTGCCTAGTAGGCGAAGGCAATCAAGTTACAAAAGGACAAGTAGATGGTCTATTTAAGAGTTCTGGTGTCGGAAAATTAGCTGTTGATGAAGCTATAGCTGGAGAAATCATCCAACTTACAGGTCTAACCAGCGTGAAGATTGGTGACACAATTTGCGATGTAGACAATCCTGAAGCACTACCAAACCTTGAAGTTGAAGCACCTACTTTAAAGATTTATCTAGGACCAAATACTAGCCCATTTAAGGGTCAAGAAGCTGAGTTCTCTACTGGTAGACAGATTGGCGATAGACTACAAAAGGAACTTGAAACAAATATTGGTCTAAGAGTTGAAGAAGAAGGTATTGGTTACTTAGTTAGCGGCCGAGGAGAACTTCACCTAAGTGTTCTTATTGAAACTATTAGAAGAGAAGGCTTTGAATTTGAAGTTCGAAGACCTCAAGTTGTGACTAAAGAAGAAAATGGAAAAACTCTTGAGCCTATTGAAGAGCTTATTATCGAAGTACCAGCCGAATATGTTGGTGCCGTACAGATGGAACTAGGCGCAAGAAGAGCTACTTTGAAAGAACAGTTTGCTACTCCAAAAGGCGTAACAAAACTAATCTATGAGCTACCTACTCGAGCACTGCTAGGACTTCGAAACATCCTTACAACTAATACTAAGGGCACAATAATCATGAACAGCCTTATGGTTGGTTATGAAAAAATGGGTTCTCCACTTCAGAAACTAAGAAATGGTGTAATTGTTGCTTACGAAAATGGATCTACTACTCCATATGCGCTTGAAATGCTTGAAGAACGTGGAACTTGTTTTGTTAAGCCTGCCGAAAAGGTTTACGCCGGACAAGTAGTTGGACTCAATAAAAGAAACGATGACATTGAGATGAATGTATGTAAGGCTAAGCACCTTACCAACATGAGAAGCTCATCTTCTGACGGTACAGTACAATTAACCCCTCCTACTATTTTTAGCCTTGAAGAATGCTTAGACTTTCTAGAAAATGATGAACTTCTAGAAGTAACACCTCAATCTCTAAGACTTAGAAAAATTGAACTAGATCACAACAAGCGAAGACGTAGTAATAAATAATTTTTACTAGAAATTAAAAAACAATTAAGCTAATATATTTCGTATGAGGAATAAAGAAACTTTTCAACCAGAACTCGAATTAATACATAAAGATTCTAGGTCACGATTCAATGGTGCTGGTCGCCTAGCTGGAAGAGTTGCACTAGATGCAGTTTCAGCAATATCAAGGTCTGTATTGCACAGAGGTGACGGAGAAGAAGCCGCTGAATACCCAGAGAGATTAGTTATTGACTTTATCGAAGACAATGTTGCGTATGCAGAAATTCAAAGACCAAATGGTAACGTTAATCAGCTTGTATTGCCTTTTAAAGACCTTAGTTTTCTAGGCGCAATAGAATAAACTCCTCAGCTCTATCTAAGATAGATACGTATAATAAAAACTGATGAACGACTACGTACTAAAAAATATTAATTGGATGACGAAAGATACCGT
>JBAXGD010000010.1:0-14202 GCA_037139575.1 bacterium | reverse complement strand
TGGAGGGCCCACTGGGACTTGAACCCAGGACACCCTGCTTAAAAGGCAGGTGCTCTAACCGGCTGAGCTATGGGCCCATACATTTATAAGCTTCAATGAATTAAAAAATATCCTTTGAACTACTTATATTATCGTTATTAACAGATAGATGTCAATGTTTTTTAAGTTTTTAATGCTTCGACTTACTGTGTGCGTGCTTTGGTTTTCTGTTAGCCCAAACCATAAATAGGCATAATAGCGAGCCTCCACCGACTATTAGAGTTTGGAATTTCTGGTATTCATTCCACAAACTCGAGCTTACTAATGTCTGGCTAATATTTTCTGGTAATTGTGGCTGAATAAGCAAAATGAGAAGTAGTCCAACGGCAATTGAGGGTAATATATTGACGACTCTCTTAGTACCACTAACACTATGGAACATAAATATTACCGTTAAGACTGCCGGCAAGAGTAGAAGGAATATCTTTAAAGTAGACTCCCCTACCTGATTAGCATTGGGATAAAATGCAGTAACTAGAGATATAGCGTCAGATCCTATGAACTGCACAAGTACGTATCCCATGCACAGCGTTAAATAAATAAGCGCTGCATCAACCTTAAAGACGAATAGTATTAGCAGAGGAACTGCTAGGGCTATAATGAATAAAACGAGAGCTGACATTAACCTATAATAACATGAGCGCTATTATAGGGTTAAGCGCCAACCTTATCTTTTCTTCTTCTGCCCTTAGCGTTTTGCTCTACGTACTCAATAATCTTTTCGGCTACGTTGTGGTTGGTAACTTTTTCAATACCGAATCCAGGACTAGCATTTACTTCTAGTACTAGTGGGCCTTTGTTTGAACGCATTATATCGACACCACAAATTGGTAGTCCCATAGCTTTTGCTGCTTTTTGAGCGGTTTTCTTTTCTTGGTCAGTAAGTTTGATAGGAACACCTTCGCCGCCCTGGTGAAGATTAGATCTGAAGTCATCATCAAGACTTTGTCTTTTCATGCTGGCTACTACTTTTCCACCAACAACAAATGCACGAATATCTGTTCCCGCACTTTCAGCAATGAACTCCTGAACTAAAAAGTTCACACCCTCAACATAGAAGGCTTGCATTACAGCTTGAGCTGCTTTTCTAGTTTCAGCTAGCACAACACCATTTCCATGAGTACCACGAGCTACCTTAATAATTAATGGAGCTCCACCTATTTGTTCAATAAGGTCATCTATTTCAGCAGTTTCACGGGCAAAGGCGGTTTTAGGAATGCCTACACCTGCTCTAGCCATGATTTGAGTCGCTCTTAACTTATCTCTACTTCTGGATATTGCTATAGAAGGAGCTGTAGTGAATATACCCTGCATCTCAAATTGTCGAGCTACAGCACTACCATACTTAGTAAGTCCGGCAGCAATCCTAGGAATAATTGCATCAACATCAGTTATTTCCTCGCCACGGTATCTAACTACTGGCTTATTCTGTTCAACCATTACATAACATTCAGCATAATTAACTATGCGTACGTTGTGACCTTTTTTTATGGCCTCTTCTTTTAATCTCTTTGTAGAGTAGTTACCTGGACCTTTTGAAAGAATTATGATGTTCATGTAATAAGACTCCTACGAATTTAATTTAATGTCAATTTATATGTCGACTGACTTCTTGCTCACATCTACAATAAATTTGTTGTGAAGGGTACGTCGGCCAAGTAATACTGGGAATACCATATCTGACCTGTCGGCTAATGTAAACCATGCTCGGATATTTCGCTCTTTAACTCTGACCGTTAATCTAACCTTAAACCTTTTCTCAGACACACCTGAAGTGTTTCTAATCAAAGATCTCTTGAACCCAGTACATTTTATTTCTTCACCAGTGTAAAGCTTGTTGGAGGGACCAAAAAGCTTAAATATTACGGAATCGCCCTCAACTCTAATGTCACTAGCCCATAACGCAGAAGCATCAGCTCCTGTATCTATTTTGGCCGGTGCATTAAATACGTGGTGGCTTCTGAAATCTATGTATTCAGTTGAGCCAATAATTGTTTTTGAATTATCCAAATTCATTGGCATATTATATCATTTTCGTTAGTTTTTTTCAAGTCTAATGATGGGCCTTTAATACTCGCAGATATGCGACAACAATAAGGCCGATTATAATCGAAAAAAGCATTATTAACAGGGGTATTAGTCCCCTTTCGTCATTGGTTATTCTTTTAAGCTTATTCATTTTCAATTTTTAGTTAAATTAATGCTACTAAAATATTTTAACAAAAAACGCTTAAGATTATAAATTTAGCTGTTTTTGAAGTCTTCTAAAATGGATTTTTGCTTACGACTAAGCTTGGTTGGGGTATCTACAATAATGGTTACGATATGAGATCCTCTAGAATGACCATTCATACTAGGCACACCGTGATTAGAAAGCTTGAAATCAGTTCCGCTTTGAGTGCCGGCTGGTACTTTCATTCGAACTGGACCATCAACTGTTTGAACTTCAATAGTTGTTCCTAGAGCTGCATCTACTATAGACAGATGCTCTTTGCTTAAAACTAAACTGCCTTCTCGGGTAAAGTTCTTGTCTGACTTTACTCTAATATGGACGTAGAGATCACCTTTATCTCCATTAAATACTGATTCACCATGTTCTCTAAGTCTAATCGTAGACCCGTCATCAATACCGGCGGGGATTTTAAGTTTTATATTCTGAGAAGATCGTATTGTACCCTTGCCCCTACAAACACTACAGTTTTTCTCAGGGATTTTGCCAATACCTTCACATTTGTTACAAATTGTAGCTTGCTGGATATTGCCGAATATAGTTCTAGTGGCTGTCATAACCTGACCACTACCATCACAGTTATCACATTTCTTGAGCTCAAAACCAGGCTCTGTACGATTTCCCTTACAGTGATTACAGGTATCTTCAATATTTAAATTTAGCTCGGTTTCTGTTCCAAAAATGGCATCTTTAAAGTCAATTTCAACTGTAGTTTCCAGATCATTGCCTCTTGCTCGTCCTCTTTGCTGTTGCCTTCCGCCACCACCTCCGCCGAAGAAACTTTCGAATATATCTCCGAGCCCTAGATCGCCAAAATCGAAGTTACCAGTTTGACCACCGCCAAATCCGGCAAATGGATTGCCACCATCACTAGCAGCGCTAGAGCCTACTCCAGCATGACCAAACTGATCATATCTTTGTCTCTTAGAATCATCTTTTAAGACTTCGTACGCTTCGTTCAGCTCTTTGAACTTTTCTTCATCGCCACCTCTATCTGGGTGATGCTCAATAGCTAGGCGTCGAAAACCTTTTTTGATTTCATCGGCACTAGCATTCTTGCTAACACCTAAAACTTCATAATAATCGCGCTTTGCCATTTTTCCTCTTTAGAAACTATTATTTATCTTTTTTATCGTCTTTTTCATCTACAACTTCGCCTTCTACAGCGTCGTCCTTAGGTTCTTTTTCGTCATCCTTCTTGGATTCGTCATTTGACTGTTCATACATCTTAGCACCAATTGGCATAATTTTATCGTTTAGCGCTTTCAATGCTTCCTTGATCTTATCATCTGTTGCATCTGAATCTTCAGCGACTTTTTTAGCCTCTTCAATAGCTTCGTCAATTGTCTTTTTATCTTCATCAGAAAACTTATCAGCATTATCTGACTTCATTTTTTCAGCCGAGTAAATTCCATTATCTAATAAATTCTTGTTTTCAATTGCTTCTCGCTTTTTCTTGTCTTCTTCTGCATGAGCTTCAGCTTCTTTAGCCATCTTCTCAACTTCAGTCTTATCTAGGTTACCGCTACCCTGGATTGTAATACTCTGCTCTTTGCCAGTACCCTTATCTTTAGCTGTAACGTTTAAAATTCCATTGGCATCAATATTGAATGTTACTTCAATTTGAGGCACACCTCTAGGAGCTGATGGAATTCCATCCAGCACAAACCTACCTAGAGATTTGTTATCGGCAGCCATTCCTCTCTCACCCTGCAGCACATGAACCTCAACTTGAGATTGATTATCTGCTGCAGTTGAGAATACTTCACTCTTAGATGACGGAATAGTAGTATTTCGCTCAATAAGTTTAGTCATAACACTGCCCATAGTTTCAATTCCTAATGAAAGTGGTGTTACGTCTAGCAATAGAACGTCCTTTACATCACCCTGCAATACTCCAGCCTGGATTGCAGCACCAATTGCTACGACCTCATCTGGATTAACACCCTTCATGGCTTCCTTGCCGAAAATCTTTTTAACTTTTTCTTGAACGGCAGGCATTCTTGTCATTCCACCAACTAGTACTATAGCTTCAATATCGCTAGCTTTAAGTCCAGCATCCTTTAAAGCTTTTTCACAAGGATCAGCAGTCTTATCAATTAGATCAGCTACTAGCTGTTCTAGTTTCGCCCTGGTTAGCTTGTGCTCAAAGTGCTTAGGACCATCTGCATCAGCTGTCAGAAATGGAAGATTAATATCTACTTCGTTAGTAGTTGAAAGTTCTATCTTAGCCTTTTCAGCTTCGTCTCGTAGTCTTTGCATTGCAGCTTTATCTCCAGAAATATCTACACCATGTTCTTTTTTGAATTCATCGGCAAGATAGTTAAGGATCACGCGGTCAAAGTCAGCTCCACCAAGGTGAGTATCGCCATTTGTAGACTTTACTTCGAATACGCCATCGCCTAGTTCTAGGATTGATACATCGAAAGTACCACCACCCAGGTCATAAACTGCTATCTTTTCATCCTTTTTGCCAGCCTTATCTAATCCGTAAGCTAATGCTGCGGCTGTTGGTTCGTTAATTATTCTTTTTACTTCAAGACCAGCAATTTTACCAGCGTCTTTAGTAGCCTGCCTCTGTGAATCATCAAAGTATGCAGGGACTGTAATTACAGCTTCAGTGACTTTGTCGCCCAAGAATGCTTCGGCATCAGCTTTAAGCTTAGATAGAATCATTGCACTAATCTCTTCAGGGCTATATTCTTTATCACCCATCTTAGCCTTAACGCTTTGACCACTCTTAACCATTTCGTATCCCATGAGTTTTAGATCTCGTTGGACTTCTTTATCTTCAAATCTACGTCCAATTAATCGCTTAACCTCATAAATAGTGTTAGCCGAGTTAGTAACTTGCTGTCTTCTGGCTACCTGACCAACTAGTCTTTCTTTATTCTTGTTTACTGCTACAACTGAAGGAGTAGTTCTTGCACCTTCTGAGTTTGCAATAATCTCACTTTTTCCAGCCTGCATTACTGCCATTGCTGAGTTAGTTGTACCTAGGTCGATTCCTATAATTTTTGACATATTATTTCTCCATTCTTACTTTTACCATTGCGTGTCTAATGACCTGATCGCCTAAGACATATCCTGCTTGAAGCTCCTCTGACACTACTTCTTTTGTACCATCTCCATCTTCCATAGAAACAGCTTCATGAAGTTGAGGATCAAAGACCTCGCCGACAGTCTTAATACGACTAACGCCCATATCTGAGATAACCTTTTCGAATTGTTTTACAATTCCTTCGATTCCCTTGATATAGTCGTTCGTCCTTAAGTCTTCTGGGACATGCTTTAATGATCTTTCGAAATTATCCATAACCGGCAAAAACTCTGTGACTAAACTACCTGTGATTACTGATCTAACATTCTTCATTTGCTCTTCTTGCTGCCTTCGAATGTTGATAGTATCAGCTCTCTCACGCTGTAACGCTAGAGTCAGCTCTGCAACTCTTGGATCTTCTTTTACTTTAGTAGCCTTAGGCTTATCTGATTTAATGTTTTCCTTACTCATATAGGGCTCCTTCCAATGCTTCACCTGTTTTCTTTACATATTCCATTACATCTCTATAACTTTGTCTTGTAGGACCTAGTACTCCGATATAGCTATTGTCTGAATAGGGGCTGTCAAAACGGCTAATTATTAGAGAACATCCTGCGCTTCTTCCAATTGGGTTTTCGGTTCCAATAAACACGCTTAGTGGTTCATTTGGAGCAGCTTCTCTAAGCCATGGCTCTAGATTATCCAGTAATCTTGCAACTTCTTGAACCTGACCAGCTTGGATAAATTCCGGCTGCCCAAATAGATTAGATAGTCCACTCATATATAGCTGGTTACCAATTGTTGCAAGTCCAAGGTTATGTGTTAGCTCAACTAAGGTATCCACCGCATTTCTTATGGCTCTTTCTGGAACGCCACCACTGTGAACACGAGCACTTATAGCTCTATCTGCACCACGGGAAGGCAATTCTAGATTATCTGTAGTACCGATTGAGTTAACATAGTGCCTATAACCCTTATCTGTTGGTATTCTTCCGGCGCTAGTATGAGGTTGCGAAACAAAACCTAGTCTTTCAAGTTCAGCCATTTCAGATCTTATGGTTGCTGGGCTGACATTAAAAATCTTAGCCAGCAAAGTACTGCCGACAGGATATGCCACCTCGGCATACTGTTCAATAATTGCTGATAATATAGTATTTTGTCTATCTGTCATATGTATAACTTAAGGTTACATATATAAATATAGCCAATTAGCACTCGTGAGTCAAGAGTGCTAAGTTATTTTTTTTGCGATGTAATTTTTAGTGTCAGAAATCAGGGTGTTTATTAGCTCTTTAGCCTGTTGTTTTGATACCGGACTGGTTTTTTTATTAACGCTAATATCATTTATTATTTCTGCTGAATCAACGTAGTCTACGTTAATTACATAGTTAAAATAGCTTCTCTTCAGTCCTGCTTGAAAAATCCTAAGAGCCGTCTCCATTCTTCTTTTAATCTCTTCAGGTGGCATTTTTCCTCTTCCAGTGAGCCTTTTTAGCCATTCATCGAAGCTAGGAGGCAACAGCATTATTATATGAGCATCACTCTTATATTTTAATATAGCTTCGATTCCACCTATATCTACGTCGGTTACAGCATACTTATTATTGTCGAATGCGTTCCTAAGCTCTCTAATGCTAATACCGGAAACTTGCTGACCATGTATTACTTCAGCTTCTAAATATAGTCCCTCATTTAGACCTTCAAGGAATTGTTCTTCAGATTTGAAAAAGTACTCAACTCCATTTCTTTCAAGAACACCGTCATTAATCCTAGGCGCCCTGGTAGTATCTGTAACTATAAACTGGAATTGATCCTTTTTTACGAGCTCGTTGATTGTCGTATTTCTGCCTGTAGAGCTTGGTGCAACAAGAAGAGTTAGGTTTACTTTATCGAGTAATTCTTTCGAGCTTATTGAAGGCTCATAAATAGATATAATTTTTCTAAATTCGTTAATGTTTATAAGATTGTTCATCTGGTAGTAATCAACTATACTAGAAGGATATGAAAAAAGCACCAGATTTCAAACTACAAGATCAAAATTCAGAATATAAAACACTAAAGGATTACGCTGGCAAATGGCTAGTTTTGTACTTCTACCCCAAGGATGCTACTCCCGGATGTACTAAAGAAGCCTGTAATTTCAGAGATTCTAGAGAAGTTATTGAGACCCATTCAGGAGCTAGTGTAGTAGGAATATCTAAGGATTCAGTTGCTTCTCACAAGAAATTCTCAGATAAGAATGATCTCAACTTCACACTTCTAAGTGATCCTGAGCATACCACTATTGATGCTTATGGAGCATGGGGGCCTAAAAAGTTTATGGGCCGAGAATTTTTTGGCATACATAGAAATACTTACTTAATTGATCCTAGTGGGAACATCGTAAAAGAATACATCGGCGTAAATCCTCAAACACATGCCAAAGAAATTCTAGATGACCTTAAATCATATAAGTCGAACTAGTCTTCTCTTTTTAGCATCACAGTAAAGGCTTCTGAAGGAATGTCTACTTTTCCAAATCGTTTCATTCTCTCTTTACCCTTCTTTTGTTTTGCTAAGAGTTTTTTCTTTCTAGAAACATCACCACCATATAGAGATCCAGTTACATCTTTTCTGAATGCACTAATGTCTTCTCTTGCTATAAATCTGGCACCTATTCCGGCCTGAATACTAACCTTAAATTGCTGTCTTGGAATTACATCTTTAAGCTTGGCCGTTACTTCTCTTCCAACGGCAACACTTTCATTTCTATGGAGCATTATTGCAAGGGCGTCCATCTTTTCACCAGCAATATAGAAATCTACCCGAACCAAATCCTCAGCACGGTAATCTTTAATGTCGTAGTTGAATGAACCGTAGCCGCTAGTAAGACTTTTTAGCTGATCGTAAAAATCTGTAAGAAGGTTAGCTAGTGGTGCTTCAAAGTCTATAACCGCAAGATCCGCATCTACATAGCTAATGTTCTTTTGTAGTCCTCTTCTTTGAACAATTAACTGCAGTACTGGGCCAAGATAATCCTTAGGTAACACTATCTCACCATTAATCCATGGTTCTTTTATTTCTTTAACGGTTGAGACGTCAGGTAAGTCTGAAGCTGATCTTATTACGAACTTTTCACCACTGGTTAGCTCAACATGGTAATCAGTGGATGGGTTGGTAATTATTAGATCGAGGTCATATTCACGTTCTAGTCTCTGCTTAACAATATCCATATGTAGTAGCCCTAGGAAGCCTATCCTGAAACCATGTCCCAGTACTGGTGAATTTTCTGGTTCGAATTGCAAGGCAGAATCAGATAAACTTAGTTTTTCAATGGCATCTTTAAGTGTCTTATAGTGGTCATTTGAACTTGGGAAAAAGCCAGCATAAACAAATGGTCTTACATCTTTATAGCCTGGCAGTGAAGTCTCAGCGGGATTTGCTAGCAAGGTAACAGTATCTCCAACCTTAGCCTCTCTAGTACTTTTTAGGTTTGTGACAATATAACCAATCTCGCCACATGAAAGTAAGGCTTGAGGATTGAGATCAGGATTTAGGCTGCCAACTTCAAGAGCTATACCCTCAGATTTGGTTGACATCATTTTTATCTCAGCACTTTTTTTGATTTGACCATCAACAACTCTAACGTAGAGGATAACCCCTCGGTAATCATCATAGTAACTATCAAATATCAATGCAGTAGTTGGCTTATTGGTGTCTCCTGTAGGACTAGGAATGCGTTCTATCACCGCATCAAGAACCTTATCTACTCCAAGTCCGGTTTTAGCGCTCACAAGTAGTATGTCTTCTTTTTTGCAGCCCAGGAGTCCAATAACTTCCCTAGATACTTTCTCGACATCAGCAGCGGGTAAGTCAATTTTATTCAAAACTGGAATTATTTCGAGATCAGCGGCCATAGCAAGATATACGTTAGCAAGAGTTTGAGCCTGTATGCCCTGAGACGCATCTACGACAAGCAGAGCGCCCTCACAGGCATTAAGGCTCCTTGATACCTCATAGCTAAAGTCTACGTGCCCTGGAGTATCAATTAGGTTAAGACTGTAGCCATTGTGATTCATTCGAACAGGAGCCAACTTAATAGTTATTCCTCTTTCGCGTTCGAGATCCATCTTATCTAGTAGCTGATTTCTCATATTGCGACGTTCAATAGTACCGGTCTCTTCAAGGAGCCGATCAGCTAAAGTACTTTTACCATGATCAATATGGGCAATAATACAAAAATTACGAATATTAGATAAATCCATCTCCGGCATTATACAAAGAGTTGGACTAGTATTCCACCCCTAAAGGTTTTAAAATAATTCTTTTAATCTTCCTAACAACAATTGAAGCCTCTTCAAGGCCAAATAAATATGACATTCCAATATGAACACTAAAGATTACGCTAGCTATTATTAACAGCTTAAACCCTAGCAAAAAGAACCCTTTATCTAGGGATCCAAGAGGCAAAAAAGTAAGAGTTATTACTCCAGCTATAACTGAGAAACCAGTTACTGAAAAAATTTTAAGAATTCCACCAAAAAAGCCTCGATTAAATAGTAAATGATCGCGCTTAACCATAATCACTAAAAGAATCAAGACCTCAACCATGGCAACGATTGATGCGGCTATTGCAAGCCCTGCAGCTCCGTAGCTCGATGGTTTAGTTAAATACCATACCAAGAATACGTTGAAGGAGATTGTAAAAATTGATACAAACAAAGGAGTCTTAGTATCATTCTGGGCATAAAACCATCTCGATACAATTGCATAAATAGTTCTAAAAAATATAGCTACTGTTAAATATCCGAAAATCAAAGATATTTCTGGGGCGTTTCTAGAAAATATGAGCCTAGCCAGGTAACCTCTGGCAAAGAAACAAATTACAATAACTGGCATAATTATCCAAGTTATTATTCTAAGTACTCTCAAGAAATCGTTGCGAAACAGATCATATCTGCCGGCTGCCAGTCTATTGGTGAGTCTAGGGAATGCTGCAGTAGAAATTGCCGTACCAATTAGAAGCGCGGGAGCTGCTGCAAGAGTATAGGCATTATTCCAATAAGATACATAACCCTGGCCGATTCTTGTAGCAAAATTAGTTTCAACTATATTTTCCATCTGATCCATTCCTTGGTCAAGCGCTCTTGGAGGTAAATTACGAAGAATTCTCTTAAAGTCTCGGCTTCTCCAAATAATTTTTGGACTCCAGTAAAAATCTAGTTTGCGGTTACCCATAAGAATAATCAGAAGCTGCAACACGGCTCCGGATAATGCACCAATACCAAGCCCAACCACTCCAATATTATCCTTAAATATGAAGATGCTTAGAATAATGCAAATGTTGTAGAAAATTGGTGCTATTGCAAAGAAGAAGAATCTTCCAAATGTTTGTTGAACACTCGACAATATTCCAGAAAGAGTGAAAAGGAACGGGTTGAATGCTAAGAAGCGCATTATTGTAACGGCATCATCCAACTGTGTTGGCCCAAGGTTTGGAGCAACAATATTCTGGATAAGAGGTCTGGCAAAAATAAATATAAATATTCCTACGACACCCATAATAATAGCCAATAGGTTCATAAGACTATTGGATAATTGCCAAATACCCTTACGATCATTCCGATATAGATGCTCTGCTAAAATTGGCATGAAAGCAACACCTAGCGCACCTGCCGCTATAGTGAAATAGAAGAAATCTGGAATATTGAAAGCTGCAAAATATGAGTCTGTAGAGTGAATGCCTACAGCTGGAAAGTTTGCATTAACTAGCTTTGTTCTTACAAGGCTAAGTAGTTGACTCATGAAAGCTGAGGCAACCAAAAGAGTAGCTGCACTGCTTAGTGTTAATTTTTTTGTTAATCTTTTTTTAGTTTTTTCAATCATTGGCAATACTTATACCTTTTAGTATAAAACAGTATTAGATTAGATAACAGTGAAAATTATATATTTTTACATTCCGTAACTTGATGCGCCATATCCAGATGAGATATTTGTATTTTCTTGTTTTTTATCAGGAGACAATACACCAAGTAGGGTAGGAATTCCAAATAGTGTAATTATTCCAAGACCAATAACGCTTAAAAATTGGCGTCTATTCATTTCTTGAGTGAGGATATTTTCTACTTTTATCATTTTTATTTTTAGTTTTACTATTAACCATAATAGTTTTTATTATATCTGTTGTCAAATTGTACAGATTAGTTAGTTGTAGCAGAGTATAGAATTGTCCCTCTATAGGTACCAAAACTAATGCCGGTATCCGCACAGACACCATACCAAACTTTAGTTACGGCAGCTGGATTGGCTGGCAAAACTGAATTAACTATTGTTGTTGGGCTACCGGTGTTATTAGGGGCTCCGGCAAATAAAAGCGACATTGGATAAGTTGAATTCGCCAATACCGATGTTGGACCGGGTCCGAAACCACTACCAGCTGCATTGTCTATCCTATAACCCCATCCATTAATACCAATTGCTGATGGTGATGTAAAAGTTCCGCTTACAGCTGTAATATTTGAGGAACCATTAGAAAGTGATGTTGAACTATTATTTGTTGACATGCTCAAACTGTATCCAGTCGAACTATCTGTTAGTACAGATACGTTATCATAATTTGTTGAACACTTACCTCCGGCATCTGGGGTCAAATCAACATTAATATTGCTTGAACTTGTAATTGTTATGCCACAAGTACTGTAAGTGCATGTCCCATATGTTCCCTGTCCATAATTTAGAGCACTGGCCTTGAATACAGGGTAGCCAACAACAATTAATAAAACCGGTAACAATACTGACAATATTTTTTTAACTTTCATCATCGTCGTCTGGATAATTTTATTTTTCTACCAGGACGCTTTCTTGTAGTTGCTACAACTATGACTATAATTACGGCGGTGATAAAACCTATTAATGAATAAAGTCTTGCCGCTTTGGACATTATTAATACATACTTTGTACCAAGCCTATGGTCACTATCCAAAAACTTAACATTACCCGAAACCTTAAAAAGTCCGAAAGATGGCGAATTTCTCCAAGGAATTGTTAATTTTCTTGTTGCCTGTGGAAGGATTACTTTCTGCCCAACGGTATAGTATTTTGTACTTCCAAATATGTCACTTACCTTGTATTGATATTCAGCTTTGTAGTATATGGAGCCGGAATTTGTTAACTTAAAAGAAGATGAAAGAGGTGGCTCTTGCAGGAACTTTGACTTCCAATCGATTAGATCACCCTTCTTAACTACATTGTTGCCTACCTGAATCAAAAATAGAGTTCCAACTCTTTCATTGATTGTTACTCCTTGCTGAATTTTAGGATTCAATGTTTCTGCAAAGCCTACTGAATAATATCCGCCTTCTTGTATGTCTTTGGGTACTGTGACTGTATAGGATTCGGTTACTGTTTGACCTGGAGCAACTACTGATGCTGGCGCATAAAACCTAAACCATGTGATTGGGCTGGGGGCTCCGGGCAAGATACTGTAGTCTGGAGTATAGTCCTCTCCTGTAACACTAAATGGAGTAGCATAAACCTTAAAACTAAAAGGCTCTGTTCCCTGGTTTATCACATTAAAAGTACCTTTACTTACTGAGCCTGGCTCTAATTTAAGCTCTTGGATTGCAGGGCTGATAGTTAAAACCTGGCTGGCAGCACTAGCCTTAGATGAGCCAAAAAATAATAAGGACACTAAAAATATGACTATCGGTAAAAATTTAATTTTAATAAAGCTTCTCATCAACAAATTTTAACCCCATTAGCACACTCTCTATAGACCAGTCAGTGTATATACAACTGAACTGCCATAAGTGCCTGCGCCTTGAGTAGTATTGGCTGCTACCGCAAAATATACAGTGGTCGTGTTACTGGCAACAACACCATTATTTGATCCAATCGATACGCCGCTTGTTGTGATTCCTGCAAATTTGTTGGTTGCACTTATAGTCTGGTTAGATGCATTTGCCGACGGACAGGATGTGGATAGAGCGGATGGTACATATGTTCCTGTGGCACAGTAGCCCCATGTGTTTACAGACTGAATTACGGGAGCTGCGGCAGTTCCAATAGATGCAGGTATGGTCAAAAGTGGGGTTACGCATGTCCCCGTAAATAGAGTTGTACATGCATTTGCAGAAGCAATAGTTAAACTATAACCTGCGGCATCATTACTGCTCACAGAAACAGTATCGCTTCCTATAGTTTGCACTCCTCCGCCTGTTGGAGTTATATTCAAGGGAACAGTACCGGTACCAGTTGTTATACTGATTACTTGAGTAATTACAGATGAAATTGTGTCATTTGCAGTAGCAGCACTGACAACAGAAGCTCCACCAAAAAGCACCCCTACTAATAGCAAGAATGAGATTACAGACTTAAACTTTATGATTCTTATGAATTTCATTGAATAAATGTTATGTTTCATATTTATTTTGGGCTGCCATAATCAAATATTACCATAAGTAATAAATATAATAAATCTATTTTGAAAAATGCTCATGCTACATGTTAAAATGTAATCAAAGGAGTCATAGAAGTGGCTAACGCTTACCCAAATTTAACAAGTACATATCCCGTTAGATTACCATCACTAGGCTCAGATAGTGGCGCTTGGGGTGCTATCCTCAATAACTTTCTTTCATCATCACATACAGCTGCTGGTTTTTTAAGCACTATCTCTGTTCAGTCTACTAATTATTCAATGCAACTTTATCCAGGGGAAACTGTACTAGCTTCTGGTAGTATTACGATCACTCTGCCTACTGCGGTTAATAATAGCAACTTCTACACTGTAAAAAAGACTGATGCGACAGGTACTACGGTAACAGTGAGCACGGTACCTTCGCAAACTATTGATGGGGGATCTAGTGCTGTAATTTCCGTTCAGTATGTAAGTGTAACAGTGGTCAGTAATGGC
>JBAXGD010000009.1:0-15370 GCA_037139575.1 bacterium | reverse complement strand
TTACCAATAGCTTTTCTAAGCGTATCTGCATCTCCACCAGTAAAACCCGCTACTTCTTTAGAAATTTGCATGACTTGTTCTTGATATACAAGCACACCATACGTATTTTTTAATGCACTCTCCATCTTAGGGTGCGGATATGCAATTTTCTTTTTGCCGTGTTTTCTGTCAATAAAGTCGTCGATGAACTGCATAGGACCTGGTCTGTATAAAGCAACCATTGCAACAATATCCTCAAATTCAGTAGGGATTAACTCTTTTAAATACCTTTTCATTCCGGCAGATTCAAACTGAAAGACTCCAGTGGTATCGCCTCGAGCTAAAAGTTCAAATGTTTCTTTGTCATCCAGTGGAATGTGGTCAATATTAATGACCTCGCCGTAAACTTTTTTTATTGTTCTTAGAGCGTTATTAATAATCGTAAGGTTAGAAAGGCCTAGAAAATCCATTTTAAGCAGGCCTAGTTCTTCAATTGGATTCATTGAGTACTGAGTTGCTATAACTCCTTTTTGAGCCATTTCGAGCGGAGAATATTTAACAATATCTTCTGGCGCAATAACTACTCCTGCAGCATGAACTCCATGGCTCCTTATTGTTCCTTCTAGTTGAACTGCCAAATCAAATATCTTTTTAGTACTTTTATTATTTTCATATTCGCTTTTGAGTTCGGCGTTCTCGACAAGGTGAACAGCCAGCGGAGTATGCCTACCTTGAACAGGTGGTGGAATCATTTTAGCCAACCTATCAGCCTCCGAATATGGTATCTCTAGAACTCTGGAAACATCTCTAATGGCGTTTCTGGCAGCCATCCTACCAAACGTTACTATATTGGCGACCCTGTCTTTACCATATTTATCTACGCAATACCGAATAACCTCATCTCTTCTAGAATCCTGGATATCTATATCTATATCAGGCATTGATATTCTGTCTGGGTTTAAGAATCTCTCAAAAAGGAGATCATATTTTAATGGATCAAGTTCTGTTATTTTTAAAGAATATGCAATTATTGAACCTGCTGCGCTACCTCTTCCTGGGCCAAAAACTATTCCTTGATTCTTGCCCCAATTGATGAAATCGGCAATGATTAGAAAATAGCCATTGAAGCCCATTGAGTCAATAACTCCTAGTTCGTATTCGGCTCTTTCTTTTGCAGCTTTAGGCAGGGTCATTATTGACTGCTCGACAGACATACCGGATGATTCTTCTTCAGATTTGCCACCATATCTATATGCTAGTCCTCTGTAGACATTTTCAATAAGGAAGCTTTTTTCAGTCTTACCTTTCGGCAAATCAAACTTAGGGATAAGAATCCCACCTAATTTTATTTCAACACTACAGCGATCAGCAATTTTCTTAGTATTGGCTATTAAATCTGGAAATTCGTCCCCCCATCTCGCAATTACATCTAAAGGATCGGTGACATTTAGCTCGAAATCTTTTAATGACATCCTTTTTTCGTCACTAAGAAAGCTCCCTGTTTGCACACAAAGTAATATCTCGTGAGCGGGTTCGTCTTTTTTTCTCAGATAGTGAGCATCACTTGTGAGCACGCAATCAATTTTCAGCTCCTTGGCAAGTTTTAATTGCTGCTTAGTAACTTCGACCTGTTCATCCCATTTTGCAGGGTGCTTTGGATGCCCATGATCCTGAATCTCAATAAAATATCTATCTCCAAAGACTTTCTTATACCAGGACGCAATTTCTTTTGCTTGATCATATTGGTTCTGCCTTAATAAATCGCCAACCTCACCACCAATACAACCACTAAGAACTATTAAGCCTTCGTTATATTTTTCTAGTAACTGATGATCAATTCTAGGTTTGTAGTAAAAACCATCTAGGTTAGCGATTGTCGATAATCGCATTAGATTTTCATAACCCTTATTATTCATAGCTAGAAGAATAAGGTGAAAATTAGGCTTATCTATTAGAGCTTCTTTATCCAAATGTGTTCTAGCAGCAACATAAGTTTCCATGCCCAAAATAGGCTTTATGCCTTTTGCGGTTGCTTCTTTATAAAACTCAATTGCACCTGAAAGAGTACCATGATCAGTAATCGCAACTGCTGTCATAGATTTTTCCTCAACGTACTCCATTAGAGCTGGAACCTTAGTCAATCCATCCAACAAGCTATATTGAGTATGATTATGCAAATGTACATAATCAGAAGCTACCAATTTCACAACAAAAGACCCTCTTTGTTTATGTTATTGGTTCTTATTATAGGTCAATTTGACCAATAAATTAACCTTAATTATCTTTTTCTACAAAGTTCTTTAGCTTCTTGATAGACTCATCAGCTTCAGTGATTGCATCATCGATATCAATATCAATTTTATCACCATTCTGAAGTGCATTTATTGCAAGCCTAACTCGGTGCCTGGCTTCAACAGCAACAGCTAGAAGCTTATCTAATTCAATCCTAGCTTTTCCTCGGTAATTCAATCCTGCGATTTTAGCTTCTGCAAGTAATTGAGTAAGTTCATTATGATAATTCTCTAATCTCTGTTCAGCTTTCTTAGAATAATTCTGGGCAGCTACTTTAACGTCACCCCTGGTTTCTTTACCACTTTTAGGAGCAGTTAATATTCCTACGCCATAACCAATTGCACCAGCGATTAATGCGCTTATTGCGATTTTTCCCTTTGAGTTTGCCATGCTGAATCTCCTTTTTATTTATTATTTGAAAGCGAACTGAAAAAATTCTTAATTACATTGGTATAGGTTGCGGCTTTCCCGACCTTTTCAAGCGAGGAACCAAATTTTTCAGCAGATTCTGCAAAGTTGTTAATTTTATCTGTGATGATGTCTATTTTTTTATATAGATTGTTCAATCTAATAAGAGCTACTATTCCTAGAGATAAGAAAATTACTAGAACAAGTGAGTTTATAATTACTAAAGCCTCTGTAGCAGTATTCATAATATATACTATTACATTATTTTGTAACTATTGCAATAAGTCTATCAAATATTTTCTGAAGTCATCCTTGATATCATCACGCTTTAGAGCGAAATCGACTACGGTTTTTAGATACTCGAGCTTATTACCAGCATCATAGTATGTTCCGTTTTCTATTTCTTTACCTATTATTCTTTTTCCATCAGCAACCATTAAATCAAGTGCTAGATTAGTAAAGAGTTCTTTGCCAGGTTCTAGCTCTTTTTCGACTTGATGTAAGTATTTGAATATGTCAGGAGTTAAAAGAAATCCCGAATTGGTAGCTAGGTCTGAAGGTGTTTTATCTTTACCTGGTTTTTCAACTATTCGATCAACGTCTATTATTCCTGGTCTGAGCTCTTTTCCGCCTGCAAAACCATATCGATCGTAATCTTCATCATTCTTGGCTTTCACCATGGATAATATAGGGCATTCAAATTCATTATAGGCATCAATCATTTGTTGGAAACGAAGAGGTTCAGCAACGATAAAATCATCACTCCAAGTATAGATAAATGGTTCGTCGCCAATTATATGTTCAGCATTAAGCAGTGGTGTTCCTGATCCATATACACCCTTCTGCCTAATGTAGATAAAATTCGCAAGTTCAGATATTGCTTCAACTTCATCGAGCAAGGGTTTCTTACTTTCGCCACCCTGTTGAAGGTTATTGATTAGGTCTTGGCTAGGTCTATCGAAATGATCTTCAATACTACGCTTACTGTAGCCAGTAACGATTACTATATCCTCAATACCTACCTTAACCAGTTCTTCGACGACATACTGAATGATCGGTTTGTCGATTAAAGGAAGCATTTCTTTAGGCATAGCCTTTGTTTGAGGTAAGAATCGGGTTCCGAATCCAGCTGCTGCAATAACTGCTTTTGTAACTTTTTTCATATTTTTATTATAGCGAATTTATCTGATCACGGATAATTTTCTGTGCAATTCCCGGGTTAGCCTTGCCCTGACTAGCTTTCATTACTTGGCCAACCAAGAAGCCAATTGCCTTATCTTCACCAGCTTTGAAATCTTCAACTGCTTTCTCATTATCTTTAAGAATTCTAACTACAATTTCAGAAAGTTCATCTTGATTAGAATTCTGAGACAATCCTTTTTGGCTAGCAAATTCAGAAACATCAGAAATTTCTTTATCCGAAGTAATTAGCAGAGTGATTAAGTCTTGTGCCCCGTTAGAACTTAGACTGCCCGCTTCAACTAATTTAAAGACTTCTGTGTACTGCTTTACTCTAATGCTGTCATTGGCAACCTTAGTCTCTGGCTTACTTTTTCGTAGTGGTATTTCTATATTAATAACCCAGTTCGAAATCTTCTTCAGCATATCTGGTTTATCAAGAAAACTACTAACGACTGATAGATAGCTAACTTCTGGGCTTTCAACTTCACTTTCGAGCAATAGTTCAATCTGAGCTGGATCAAGTTTTGCTTCTTTAAGACTTGTCCGCCATAATCCTGGCATTTTAGGCATGGCTGATTCAATTCCATCTATAAATTCATCAGTTAAGGATACTGGGGGAACATCCGGCTCAGGAAAGTATCGATAATCGTTTGCGTCTTCTTTTGTCCTTTGAGAAAAAGTTCTTTGCTTGGCATCATCAAAGCCCCTGGTCTCCTGTACAATCTCGCCACCTTTTTCGAGCAACTCAACTTGCCTCTTTATTTCATACTCAACGGCTTTTTCAACACTTTTGAAGCTATTTAAATTCTTTGTTTCGCTTCGAGTTCCGAGCTTATCGTCTTTAGAGACACTAACGTTAACGTCAAATCTCATATTTCCGTAGTATAGATTGGCCTCAGAGACATCAGCAAATTGCATCAATAGATGAAGTTCAGTGGCATATGCTTTAGCTTCGGCAGCACTATGGATATCTGGTTCAGAGACAATTTCGAGCAAAGGTGTTCCGGCTCTATTAAGATCCACCAGCGAATAATCTTTTCCAGACTCATGAGAACTCTTTCCAGCGTCTTCCTCAAGATGAGCTCTAGTAATACCAATATCTAAATCTTCGCCGTCAACATTTATTTTAACTTTACCGCCAAGGATGATTGGAGCTTCAAATTGTGTGATTTGATAACCCTTAGGAAGATCTGGATAAAAATAGTGCTTTCTATCGAAATGTGAATCATTTTGAGGTCTGGCATTAAGGGCAAAACCAGCTCGGGATGCAAGAACTAATGCTTCAGAGTTTAAAACTGGTAATGATCCAGGTAACCCAAAGCAAATATGGCTAACTAAACTATTTGGCTCAGCATCTCTTGCATCGTTATCCACTCCTGCAAATAGTTTAGTTTTAGTCTTTAATTGAACATGGCATTCTATACCAATGGTAGGCAAATAACCCTTATACATATATTTATTTTCTTTTGTCATCTGGTAATGCTCCTAAGTCCTGAAGTGCTTTTTTAAAACCAGTTAAAGCAGATAAAGTATCCTTTTTATTCAATCTGGTTTTAGGGTTACTATCTAATTTATTACTGAGCTTGTGCGCAAACCATAATCCATCATTGTCCTTAATAAATCTTTGAGCCGATACCATTCTTTCGCCCATAGATTTACCCTTGAAGTGACTCTTCTTTAACGCCTCGTCGAATAGTTCATCAGCATCAATAACAGATTTAATCCAAGTTGATTTATCTGCAAGTAATTTTTGCAAGTCTTTCCATTCCTGATAAAAATATTTTTTATTAATTCTAATAGGCTTATATTTCCATCCTAGAAAAGCGACAATTATTAGTAGTAAACCTAGTCCTGCAAAATAAAAAATATTCATTAAGATAATTCCTCGATTATTTTGGCTGCACCTAGCAGAGACCTGTCTTGTTTTTGTGCCGCCATTAACTGAACTGCAACTGGCAAACTGTTCTTCATGCCAATAGGGATTGTTACTGAAGGAATTCCAGCTAGGTTTGGAGCAACAGTCATAACATCAGATAAATACATTGCTAAAGGATCATTAGATTTTTCACCAATTTTGAATGCCTGAGTTGGAGCTACCGGACCAAGCAAGAAATCTACTGAATTAAATGCCTTTTCAAAATCATTAACAATCTTAGTTCTAACAAGCTGAGCTTTCTTATAATATGCATCGTAATAACCACTGCTAAGCACATAGGTGCCAATTATAATTCGACGCTTGGCTTCTTTGCCGAAGCCACGAGCTCGACTTTCTGCATAACTTTCAGAAAGGTCATTGGCTTTATCATAACTAAAGCCAAATCTTTGACCATCATATCTAGATAAATTAGAGCTGACTTCAGCGGGGCATAAAATATAGTATACGGCTAAGGCTGAAGGAAGAATCGGTAGGCTAATATCTACAATCTCAACACCAGCAGATTTCAGCTTAACAATCAGTTCATCAATAGAATCTTTGATGTCTTTGTTCAAACTATCATCGAAATATTCTTTAACCAGGCCAATTTTTTTACCCTTAAGTCCAGAATCTAAGCTGACATAGCCCAGAGAATCTTTTTCTATGGTTGTTGAGTCTAGTGGATCACGACCAGACATAACGTCTAGGACTAAACCAGCTTCGCCAACAGTTTTAGTTAATGGGCCAATACAGTCTGTGCTGCTTGCCATAGCCACAACACCACTCCTTGATACTAGACCGTAGGTTGGCTTAAGCCCAACACAGCCACTAAAAGCAGCCGGCTGACGAATTGAGCCACCAGTGTCGGTACCTATAGAAAATGGTGCCAGCCCAAGAACCACAGCTGCTGCTGAACCACCAGAACTTCCACCGGGAACTCTTGACTTATCGTGCGGGTTTTTCGTAGTCATGAAGTCACTGTTTTCGGTAGAAGCACCGTGTGCAAAAGCATCGAGGTTTGCCTTGGCTACACATATAGCGCCCTCAGACTCCAGTTTCACGATGGCACTAGCTTGGTAAGGAGCATGAAAACCTTTAAGAATATTACTAGCCGCAGTAGTTTCACCTCCGAAGGTAAGGAAGTTATCCTTTGCAATAAAAGGAACTCCGGCAAGCCGCCCCATATTCTTTCCAGCTTTAACTCCTTCGTCAATCATTTTTGCGCGTTCAAGTGCTCGTTCTTTAGTCAGAGATATAATCGCATCATACTCTTGTGCCTCATCAATACGTGACAAAGATTCGTGAACTAAATCAGTGGCCAAAACCTTACCTTCATTTACAGATAAAGCAATTTTTGCAATATTGTCCCATGATTTCATATCAGCCGATCATCCTCTTCACCTTGATTTGTCCGTCTTTGCTTTCAGGCAAGTTAGACATCAAGACTGACTTATCAACATCATAATCAATTTTTACATCTTCACGAGTGACATTTTTTAATCCGGTCACTTGATAGGTTGGCTCAAGTCCATTAACATCAACCTGATCTAATTGACTAACATAGTCAAGAATTGTACTAAGTTCAGTAGATAACTCAGTTATCTCATCTTTGGATAGCTTTAATTGTGCCAAGTTGGCCAATTTTAATATTTCTTCTTGTGAAATTTTTACCATATTTTATATAAATATATCAGAGAATCGCTAATCTGTTTAGCACTTCGCCTTAATATCTTCTATTATATCTCTTAACTCAGCAGCTTTCTCAAATTCCAAATTAGCTGAAGCCAGTTCCATCTGTCCGGTGAGATCCTTTATTATAGAACCATATTCATCTTTTGGAATCTTCTTAAGATTGAGAAGAACTGTCTTAGCTTCCTCAGGAAGATCTGGTCTCATTCCCTTGTCTATATCTTTCAATATGCCTTCTGGAGTAATGTTGTTGTCGATATTGTACTGAGTTTGTATTTCTCTTCTTCGGTTAGTCTCTCCAATAGCCTTCTCCATGCTTCCAGTAATATTATTGGCAAACATAATTACTCGACCCTCAACATGTCTTGCGGCTCTACCAATTGTCTGAATTAGTGCCTGAGAACTCCTTAAAAAGCCTTCTTTATCAGCGTCCATAATTGCAACAAGCGCTACTTCTGGAAGGTCTAGCCCCTCTCGAAGCAAGTTAATTCCAACTAATACATCATAAACACCCAAACGAAGGTCTCTTAGGATATCTGTCCTATTTAGCGTTTCGATATCACTATGTATATAGGCAACCTTCATGCCTAGATTCTTCAAGTATTCACTTAAATCTTCACTCATTCTTTTTGTTAATGTAGTTACTAGAACTCTTTGATGCTTAGCTACCGTCTTATTAATTTCATCTACAAGCACATCTATCTGTCCTTCAATGGGCTTTATTTCAATTAATGGGTCAATTAGTCCAGTTGGTCTTATCACTTGCTGAGCAGGCTCGGGGCTCCTTGACAGCTCATATTCAGCCGGGGTTGCACTAACATAGACTACTTTATTAACATGTCTTTCAAATTCAGTAAAAGTCAGCGGTCGATTGTCGAGTGCACTAGGCAACCTAAAACCATGCTCCACGAGAGTCTCTTTTCGTGCCCTGTCTCCGTTATACATACCTCTTAACTGAGGCACTGTCATATGGGATTCATCGATAAACATCAAAAAATCATCTGGGAAGTAGTCTAGTAGTGTTGCAGGTTGCTCGCCTGGTTCTCTATTTGTTAGATAACGTGAATAATTCTCGATACCCTTAACGAATCCTGTTTCAGCAAGCATCTCGAGATCAAATCGAGTTCTTTGAGCTAGCCGTTGAGCTTCTACAAGTTTATTTTCTTTTTTAAATTGAGAGACTCTTTGATCTAGTTCTGTTTCGATATTTACTAGTGCTGATTTTAATTTATCATATGGGGTTACATAGTGACTTCCTGGGAAAATGGTAACAAATTTAGGCCTAGATAATATTTCGCCGGTTAGTGGATCTATCTGAGTTATTCTTTCAACCTGATCGCCGAAGAATTCAATTCTATATGCAAGCTCCTCAGAAGCTGGATAAATATCGACAACATCACCCCTTACTCTAAAAGTTGATCTATGAAAATCTATATCATTTCTCTGATACTGAATATCTGTTAATTGGCGCATTAATTTATCTCGGACTCTTTTTTCGCCTTCATTAATTCGAATAGATAAATTACCGTAGTCCTCAACTGATCCAATGCCATAAATACAACTTACGCTGGCAATAATCAACACATCTTTTCTACTAAGCAAAGCGTCGGTTGCTGCGTGTCTAAGCCTATCTATTTCTTCATTAATTTGAGAATCCTTCTCTATATAAGTATCACTTCTCGCTATATATGCTTCAGGCTGATAGTAATCAAAATAACTTACAAAGTAATGAACAGCATTGTCGGGAAAGAATCGCTTAAATTCGTTATAGAGTTGAGCGGCAAGAGTCTTGTTGTGGGAAAGTATAAGAGTTGGCTTTTGAATCTCGTTGATAACGTTAGCCATAGTAAAGGTTTTTCCAGAACCAGTAACACCGAGCAGGGTTTGTTCCTTGTCTCCTGCTTTTATGCCCTTAACCAACTTAGCAATAGCGCTTGGCTGATCACCTGTTGGCGAGAATTGGCTTTTTAATTGAAACTTTGTCATTTTTATATTATAACAGGGAAAATAACGGCTTCCTAGCCTGCTCTTGGTGGTTTCATTTCAGTATCAAGGAACCAGTGCTCGTTGTACTTATTAATATCTTTTTGCAAGTCGACATATTTCGAATCTAATATGGCTACAATTTTATCTACTAACTTATCTGGATCTTCGTCATAAACCACTAGACTCCTGTGCGGAGGCTCAAGTATATCCATCAGGGAGGGAATTAAATCCGCAGTTCCACCGCTTCCTATTAATATTCCACATGGTTTTCCTGCCTCAAGTGCCGAAGTAAACTCGTGCAAGCTACCAAATCTTCCACCTATTGTAATAAGAGCATCAGAAGACTGAACCAGATATAGATCTCGGCCAACATAATGAAGTCCTGTAAAGTTAACAAAATCATAGCAGTCATATGGAAGTTTGTATTTTCTTATGTGTTCCATGAGGCTCGCCGCAGGAGAGAATCCAATACTAACGCCGCCAGCTTGTCTGTTTGCGCTAGCTGCATAATAAGGCAAGCCCACTGTAGCGCCAGTAGTTAAAATATGTCCCGAATTAGCAATAGCCTTTCCGAGCTCAATCGCTTTCCTGTAAGATTGCTTAACTGTAACTCCTGCTGCCGCACCGGATACACAGATTGAATATCTTAGTTCTGTAATTTCTTTGTTCATTTAAAATCCAAAAACCGGACTTAGGCTTAGCCCTTCGGAGTCCTGACCTTCAATTAATTTACCATCAAGCTGATTAACCATTGAGTCTTCGAGTGATTCTTCTGAAATATATCGCAGTATTAGTTCTGTCCACAATGACTCCCGGAAATATTCCAAGCTTCTGCTACTGAAATTTGTCTCGTTAAGTGCATTAATGCAGACATCTTTAATGTTGAATGAGACAATTTCATTAAGGTCTTTATAGGCTGTTATTTCACTACCATTCCAAAAATCTAAACCTGGGCCAATCGCACTTAATATGCTTTCAATATTTAGCAACCCCAGATCCTCACTTTGAACATGGGGATCAAAAATTTCAACTGGGAATTTATCAATGTGACGATTGTAGAACTTTTGAATAATGTGCCAGGGAACTTCCTGTCCTGCAACTGTTGCGAGTAGGTCAGGCTTCCCTAGTAGTACATTGCAGATTATTTCACCAAATCGTTCTTTAACTTGTTGCAATTTACAAAATACACTATGGATTCTGATTGAGTTAATGCCGTCTAATGAAAATATTAATGTAGCAGTAGATAATCCTCTTATTTTTTCTGGAAGAGGTAAGATTATAACTCCACCTAGCTCTTTAGACACCATAACCGTGCTTCGATTTAGCTCGAGTAATTCGTTTGATAAGTTAGACCAGCTTTTTGTTTTTCGTGGTTCGAATATTTCTATTTTTCTCTCTTCAAAATCACTCGGTGTTAGTTTTTTATACATGTCGTAGTAATGCGATTTCCAGGTTTCAGATTCTAAGCATAAAGCTGCAGATAATATAACCGAAACAGGCTCTCTTTTTATTAATGAGTCGACTGATCTATAGCCCAATTTTTTTAATAGTACTTTTGGTGGTAAATTCTGCAATTGCTTCTTAACAACACTATGTTTAATAACGAAGCAATTCCTATCAGAAGTAATATTTTTTAGATTAGTAATAATTTTCGAGTTCAAATTTCCCTTATCTTCAAAATCATTTATAGCTGCATCAATTCGGTCAGCATCAGATAAAAATTTGTGATTAAGGCCAGCGTAAATCTCTTCGTCGGTTGAGTCTGATGAGTCAAAACCCAACTCGTGTATCTTTTGATTTGTTTTGTTTTCAATCTCTAGAGATAACTTTATGTCTATTCCTGGACTAAATGTAGATGCTTCTAGTGCGCGAATAGTCGCAAGAAAACTAATATTATTTACCCCTAAATATTCTGACAACTTCCTAGACATATCTACTACAAGATTAACATAAGCAAGTTTTATATTGAAGAACTAACTCAAAATTCCGATGGTTTGTACCATTCAGGTGCTTTTTTCAAATACTCTTCGATTTGATGCTCGTCCAACAGGCCATCTTGAGCACCAATTTTCTGAACAACACTCATTGAATTTATTGGGGCCCATTGCAGAGCACCTTCAACATTGTTGCCTTTCATAAGTGCCGCAACAAATGTTGATGTAAATGCATCTCCCGCACCGGTTCTCTCATATGGAGGAGCAATGTCTGGGTATATTGGCATCTTCAACCTTGTATTGCCGTCAGAAGCATAGGCTCCATCATGGCCATCAGTTATGACTACTATCTTAGGACCAATGGCGTGCAATTTATCTAATAGGTCATGGATATTGTGATAATCTCCTCCGGACACTTGGACAGCTTCTTCCCTATTCAATATTAAAACTTCAGTTCTGGCATAAATCTTTTTTAATCTATCCTTACCAGCTTCTATCTGAAACGTTCCAGGCTGAAAAGCTAACTTAACCTCACTGTTCTCCTCTAACCAATCCGCGATTTGATCATGATATTCAAGTGTGTTCTGAGCGATTGACGTAAAATACACCCACTCAGGAATATCTACTTTACGGAAGCGTGGCCAATGATAGTCATAGGCTTCATGCTTGATGAGTATAGTTCTCTCATCCTTGTACCAGAGTACATAGTGATAGTTACTTAATTTTCCAGAATTGATATGGACAAAACGACAGTCTACTTTCTTCTCTTCTAACTCACCAATAATTTCTCTACCGTAATGATCACTACCAACATTTGATACGAGACCACTTTTTAGGCCTAATTTAGCGAGGCTAACTGAAGCATTGGCCGCGTTTCCTACTGCGTTTAAGACATTCACATAATCGAAAGGAACTTTTTGCCCAAAAGGTAATGCTAGCCATTTCCCGTGTTCGTTTTCAAAAGTCCAGGCTTTATCATCAAACAATTTAATGAAGGCATCAATTAAAACATCGCCGATAACAAAAACATCAACCTCTTTTTTGCTACTAACATCTGACATTTTCCACCCTTTTAGAAATTACAATTAATAAATTCATCATAACATAAGCAAAATATATTAATCAAAAACTTTGCTATAATCATAAATATGACAAATCTAGATATAATGCACGATAAATTCAATCAAAGTCCTTGGCTAGATAATCTCAGCCGGGAAATGCTAGATAATGGTAGTATTAAAAAATTAATAGATCAAGGAGTTAGGGGCTTAACCTCTAATCCAACTATATTCGAAAAAGCTCTATCTGATTCAACGGCCTACGATGAAGCAATAAAGGATAAAAAAACTCAGACTAGCGATGCTGAAAACATATACTGGCAGCTTGCAGTAGAAGATATACAGTCTGCTGCAGACCTATTGTTACCGACTTACGAATCCAGCAACCATGAAGATGGCTATGTATCTCTAGAGGTATCACCTAACCTAGCACAAGATGCTGACTCAACCTTAAAGCAAGCCCGTGAACTATGGCAAAAAGTTAACCGGCCTAATCTTATGATAAAAGTTCCAGCAACTAAGGCTTGCCTGCCCGTAGTATCTAAGCTTATATCAGAAGGAATCAACGTCAATATAACCCTAATATTTTCACTTGAAAGATATCAAGAAGTAATTGACGCCTACATAACAGGCCTCGAGTCGGCTAATGATGACATAAGTAAGGTCCATAGTGTTGCATCTTTTTTTGTCAGTCGCATTGATACTGAAATAGATATGCGTCTAGAGCAAAGCAAGTCTGACGACAATAAAGATCTTTCAGGCAAGGCTGCTATCGCTCAGGCAAGATTAGCTTATGAAATATTCTCTAATCAATTCAATGGGTCTAATCCTCGATGGATTAATTTAAGTCAAAAAGGTGCCAATAAGCAACGACCTTTATGGGCATCAACTTCAACTAAAAATCCTAGCTATGATCCACTAATGTATATAACTAATTTAATAGCAGAAGATACAGTCAACACAATTCCCAATAAAACCATAGATACAATCAATGAAACTGACAATTGTATAGCCACTATTGGAATTACTGAAGATTCAATTAAATCATCGAAAGAATTACTTAATCAGCTTGAAAACAATGGCATTAGTCTTAAGGACGTAGCCGAAACACTTGAGAGTCAAGGACTTAAAAAATTCCAGGATTCATTTACCTCATTATTGAAGGCTCTCAATTCCAAAATGAATCAGTAAATAATATTGCTTGACCAAAACCATAATCAATAGCCCCCGTAATATTTTTTTGATCGTCATCGACTAAAGCTATATTATCGGCATTGATTCCTGTCTTATCTGCTGCAATTTTATAGATTTCAGGATTTGGCTTCTCGGTACCAAAATCCCAACTTACTATTATGATTTTAAAAAGATGCTCTATTCCAGAGTTTTCAATTTGTGCATGCCTCGATGGAAATCCATTGGTCAAGATGCCAAGTTCATATTTTTCACTTAATACAGATAAATTAGATTTAGTAGCTTGGCTTACATCGAAAGAAGTATTTATAAACTGGCTAGTTATCTTACCTAGATCAGATTCATCGACAGAAATATTATGAATATCTAGGTATTTCTTAAATAAAGTCTCATAAAATATTATCTCTTCGTCGATATTTTGAATTGCAATATATTGAGCATTTAATATTTCATCGTCCATGAACCCTGAAACATAATAATCCCTAAAATCTTTAGGGTCATTCAAGCCGAGTTGCTTGGCAAAATAGGAAGCTCTATTTAGCGATCGTTTAGCTAAAACGTTATCAAAATCAAAATATATGAACTTTATGTTATCCCTAAATAAACCATTCATGAAAACCTCAATTATCTCCCATTGGTGTGAGCTTTGCCTTCTGAATTGAACATATCTATTTTATCCTCAACAACTTTTTGGACAGCGTCAATCACTTTGCCAATGATTTTTACTACAGCATACTCAGACGGATTGTCCGCCAAAACCTTTTCTAAAGTATCTCTATAGGCAATGCGCATATCGCTATTGATGTTTATCTTACTAACCCCTATTTTTACAGCGTCAGCAAAGTAATGTCCAGGGGTACCACTGCCCCCATGTAAACTTATATTGCAATCAATAGCAGCCCGAATTCTACTAAGAAGTTCTATGTCTATTTTTTTTGGAACTGGGTAGTGTCCGTGTAGATTACCTACAGCTGCAGCGAAAGTGTCTATTCCAGTAGCATCAACAAATTCCTTTGCACTCTCAGGACTACTAAAAGTTTTCCTTATCTCTTCGTAATCAATTTTTTCTTTATGCACATTAGAACTACCACCAAAATAATGGGGTTCACTTTCAACAATGGCACCAGTTTTTTTAGCATATTCTACAACTTCTCGAGTTTTAGCAATAATTTCATCCTCAGTAGCGTCATGATTAGCCTGCGAAATATCTATATGGATAAATTCAAACCCAGCATCAATGCCAGCCTTGCAAGCTTCCACACTTGGTGAATGATCAAGATTAATATACATTTCAATATCGTAAATCATCTTATAGTTTGTAACCATATCGCGTATGTTACTAAGTCCCATAAATTCAACTTCACCAGCTGTTACCTCAACCAGTACAGGTGCATTTTTTAACCTAGCAGCTCTGGAAATTGCCAGTAGAGTTTCCTGATTATCTAAGTTGAAAGCACCAAGAGCAAAATGTTCTGTTCTGGCTCTGTGCATTAACGCTCTAGCATTTGTGCAGTTTTCTCGGATTTTAGTTAAACTTAAAGGCATATATTATTCTCCTATTTCTTTTTCTCTTTAGTAATTACTGCAGATAGAACGATTTGCTTCGAGGTAAGTCCGAAATGCTCAAGTAGCTCATCCATCGTACCGGACTCTCCAAATCTATCCTTCATACCGATTCGAGACATTGGAACTGGATGATTTTCACCCAGGAATTCAGCTACCGCACCACCAAGCCC
>JBAXGD010000008.1:0-19264 GCA_037139575.1 bacterium | reverse complement strand
CACAGTAGAGTCTGGAATCAGAGTGGGAATATTAATCTAGTTAGAGTTACCGCTCCCAAAAAAGCTGCCATTAACTATACTAATGGCCTAACGCAAGAAGAGGTCCAGGGCAGATTGAAGGCGCTTGCTGAAACAATTGACACTAGGGGCTGGGCTACCAAAAACGTCAACGTAAACATGTTCGATCCATCTAGTAGTGCTATGCCGGTCGTTCAAAACAATGACAGATTATCCTCTGGAAGTATGGTCGCGGAACAGGCAACTGAAGTTAAGGCCAATGATGACGTTCTGGATGAAAAGAATAATCCGACTGCGTTTAAATTAACTGAAAAAATTCAAGAATCCGCCAGAAAACACAAAGAGGAATTATTAGAATCGCTCGCTAGAAAAGAAAAGCATGAAAAGAAAGAAGAGCCAAAATGGTTTGCTCAAAATAACCAGCAGCCGAAGCCATTAGCACCGAAGATCGAGAGGAGTTATTATACTCCCGAACAAGAAAAAGCTATTAATGAAGATCTACATAAAAAACATGATAGGTTGGAGTCAGAATATAAAAGCAACCTAAAGGTTATAAAGCCATTATCGGAGCAGAAAAGGGAACAGGAAGAAGCTCAAAAAGCTTTAGCTAATAAGATGACACGACCAATTGACCCTGCTATAATTAGTATGGCAAATAGTAACGATTTAAGCGTCGCCACAATTCAACATGAAGCTAATAAGCAAGGTAGGTTGGATTCGGGCGATGAAGTCATTATTAATCTGCACTAGTCTTAATTAGGCTAAAATAAAAGTATTTAAAGTGGTGGCGAAAGTGAAAAATGAATCCTAATAATCAAAATTCAGCCGTAAATCCTGGAATAGCTCCTGCTGTCACTCAACAAGCCGCCAAAGGGAAAAAATCATCTAACAATAGCACTCAAAATCTATTAAAGATTGCCGAAATTAGAGACGGTATAGCTATCATGAATGATGCCTCGTATAGAGCGGTCATTATGTGTAAGGCTATTAATTTCGATCTTATGAGCCAGCGGGAACAAGAGGCCGTAGAATTTAGCTATCAGGGCTTTCTTAACTCCCTATATTTTCCAGTCCAAATATACATTCACTCGGAACAAGTTAACTTGTCCAGCTATATTGAAAAACTTGAAACCCTAAAGGCTCAGCACGATAACATGCTTCTATCAATGCTCATGGATGACTACATTGGATTCATAGAACAAATAAGTGGCCAAACCAACATTATGGATAAAGATTTCTATGTTGTTGTACCTTTTTTCCCAGGCCCTGAGGTTAAAAAGAATATAACAACTGGAAGTCGAAATTTCATAACTGGTTTTTCAGATCTATTTGGAAGTAAAGAAAAGCATGTCGTAGTGAGTGAAGCCGATCTTGAAGCTGCTAAAAACGAACTTAGAAATCGGGTTCAGGCAGTCATACAAGGCCTGCAGCAATGTGGTGTTAAGGGTCTTCCACTGGATACTCAAGAGCTAATTGAGCTTTACTATAACGTATATAACCCAGATACAGCCTCAGCTCAGCCACTTGCTCCAATCGATAGCCTGACGGTAGATGTAGTCGAAAAAGGTGAAGGGCACGCGCCTAAACCAAACGTATCGGGGATGGCATAATGGCATTTGGAGCTAAAAAAGTAGACCCTTTAATGGTTGCAGAAAGCCAAAAAAGGCAGGAGCAACAAGAAGTGATGAATGCTTTTCAAAAAGGCATAACCGCGCTTAGAGACTTCATTGCACCAAGCTCAATTGAACTTAGTAGTAATTACTTCAGAATCGGAACAAGGCTTGCTAGAAGCTATTACGTTTATGGGTATCCAAGGCAAATTTATACTGGCTGGCTCAGCAGCTTGGTCAATATAGATGAAGTCATTGATATCAGTATTTACATTTATCCTGTTGCAAGTCAGGTTGTTATGCAAAATCTTCGTAAAAAAGTTACTCAACTTGAAGCAGGAATACAGATTGATTCAGAAAAGGGAAGAGTAAGAGATCCAGCAAAACAAGCAGCAATCCAAGATGCAGAAGAGATGCGAGATAAGCTTCAGGTTGGCGAAGAAAGATTCTTTAGATTTGGACTCTACTTCAATATTTATGCTAGTTCAATGGATGAGCTTGAAATTATATCTCACAAGGTTGAGTCTATGCTTGGGCAACAGCTTATTTATTCTAAGCCTGGTTCTTCTCAACAAGAGCAGGGTTTGAATACTGTGGTTCCTCAATTCGTTGATGAGATGCAGATTCGAAGAAATATGAATACCGGTGCTATCTCGACAAGCTTTCCGTTCACAAGTGCAAACCTGAGTCAGGACAATGGAATTCTTTACGGAATTAATATGCATAACTCAGGTCTTGTTATATTCGATAGGTTCAGCCTAGAAAACAGTAACTCGGTAGTATTCGCAAAATCTGGTGCTGGTAAGTCATTTGCGGTTAAGCTTGAAGCACTTCGAAGCATGATGTTTGGTACTGAGGTTATTATTATTGATCCAGAAAATGAATATCAGAAACTGGCTGACTCAGTGGCCGGAGCCTATGTCAGATTAAGCCTTAGTTCGAGTACTCGTATAAACCCATTCGATTTGCCTCAGGTTATTGACCCAGAGGAGGCAGACAACGCCCTTAGAAGCAACTTAATTATGCTTCATGGGTTGCTTAGGCTTATGATGGGCGGAGCTCAAGCGCAACTAGTTGGTGGAAATAATACTGTTACTCCAGCTCTAAACCCTGTTGAAGAGTCAGATTTGGATAGCGCACTAATTGAAACTTACGCTAAAGCTGGAATAACTAACGATCCGTTAACTCATACAACTCTTCCTCCAACAATTGCAGATCTCTATGAAACGCTTTTACATATGGGTGGAACTGGTCCACAGCTGGCTCAGAGACTTAGAAAATATACTTCTGGAACATTTGCCGGAATATTTTCTCAGCAAAGTAATATAAACATTAATAACCCGTTTGTTGTTTTCAATGTTAGAGACCTTGAAGATGAACTGCGACCAGTTGCTATGTATATTGTCCTTAATTACATATGGAATAAAACTAAATCCGACAAGAAGAAACGTCTTCTCATAATCGATGAGGCGTGGCAATTAATGAAATATGAAGATTCAGCAAATTTCATATTTTCACTCGCCAAAAGAGCACGTAAATATAACCTGGGCATAACGACCATTAGTCAGGATGTTGAAGACTTTATGGGAAGTCGAATGGGTAGGGCAATTGTAGCTAATGCTTCTATGCAAATGCTATTTAAGCAGTCTCCGTCGGCCGTTGATGATCTTGCTGATGTATTTAAGCTTACTGAAGAAGAGAAAAAAAGACTAAGTCAGTTCCCTGTAGGACAGGGTCTATTCTTTGCTGGTCCTAATCACGTTCATATTCAGGTTGTAGCCTCTGCGACTGAAATGAATCTTGTTAATTCAAATCCAAATCAGCCACAGGCCGGATATGAACAAGGCACAATAGACCTCCAAAATACACTAACTCCTGGATCAACCAACTCCATTAACTGAGTAAATTATGGATAATCAGCAACCCGGTGTATACGACAAGGAAAAAGAAAAACCAAATACTGGGTCAAACTTAGATGCATCTGAAAAAAAGGGAGTGGTAGGATCTAGCGATAGTTCTGATTCATTAGCCGGAAAAGAGTCTTTAGCTTCAAAGGGGGCGGCAGGCTCCTCTAAGAATATTGGGAAGGCAGCCGGAGCCAGTTCTGGTGCAAGCGGTGCTGCAGGCATAGCTAAAAAAGCTCTAAGTATTCTAAAGAACAATAAGAAGAAAGCAGCTTACGGTGGCGGAGCAATTGGTGGAATTATTGCTCTGATAGTTTCAATCTTTATGTTATTAATTCCATTAAAAATTGAACATATGGTTAAAAATCTAGAAAATCATTTCTTTGCCACTGGTCAAGATGCGCTTGGTAACGAAACAGATAAACTGTTTAAAAGCTACATAATAAATAGGGTATTGCCCGGATATAAGGGCGTTTGTGGCTCCACTATAGACAAGAATTGTAGTGCTAAATCCTCAGTTGGCGATGGTCCAGTGAGCAAATTATTTAATACCTGGCGAGATAATAAGCTTGAAAATAAACTGGCTACTAAATACGGAGTTGAGTTTAGAATAATTGGTGGTGAATTACAACTAAAAACCCCTGGCAATACTATTAGAGGCCTGGGTCATGAAGGAACTTACAATGAAAAATGGGATAGTGTTTTTAATAGCTCTGATAGTGCTGGAGCTAGAAAAGCAGTTAGGGATGCGACTGCCAATGAAACTCGTTTTAAAAAGGTATATACAAGATTCCAGGTTGGTAGGTTACTAGAAAAGAAATACGGAGTCAGACTGTGTTTATTTTTCTGCAAAATTAGTGATCCAATTTTTGACAAAGTTAAAGATCAGAAAATTGCCGCAAAACTATTCTTAGTTAATAGAGTTATTACTCCTAGAAGTGAGATATTAGGTGGTGCAGTAAATTGTATTATTGAACCTAAATGTGATCCATCCAAACCTGAACCAACTAGTCCAACAGACTCTGCTAATCCGTCAAATAGCGATGGAGAAAACGGTAGAGCTACTACCCAACTTGAAAAAGATAGTACGACCAAACTCGATACATTATTCGCAAAGCTTGGATTCTCTTCAGCTGAAGATTTGGCAAAAGAATTAGATAGAATAAATAAAGCCGGAGGTTTTACTAAGGATATTGTTACTAGAGTTGTTGATAAGATTCTAGGTAAGGCGGCTGGAGAGGCGGCCGGCAAAGCAATTCCAGTAATAGGTCAGATTAATATGGTTGCAGAGATTGTGACGGCCGGCAAGAACATTGGTCCAAAGATTAAGGCAATAGGGTATATGGTTAATGCTGCTACCGCTGTTTCTATGTGGGGTACATATAGTTCTTTTGCTGACGAAATTCATACTGGACACGTAAAAGCAGCCGAGGTTGGTGGTTTTACTAGTCAATTAGGCCCTGCAGATTCAACTCAAACAGATCCAAAGAATCCAGATAAACTTATTGGTGGTACAGCCGGAGCAGAACAGACTCCTTTATATGCGAACCTGATGGGTAGTGGAGTTACAGCTAATCAATCTTCGAGTAGTGCATTAAATTCAACTTCACTTATTCAAACCCTTATCCCTTCGGTATTTGCAGCCAACGGGTCGAGTACGGATTCAGCTTATAAATGCAATAATGACAAATCAGTTCCAGAGGGTCAATTGGTTTGTCCAGAAGAAGGCTTCACCCAGGGCAACGCAATTGCCAATGATATATCTAGTGTAATTAATGGGATCCCTGGTTTAACAGCTCTT
The DNA here is from genome assembly GCA_037139575.1 of bacterium. Lineage (GTDB taxonomy): Bacteria > Patescibacteriota > Saccharimonadia > Saccharimonadales > UBA4665 > CAIYEO01. The sequence goes on along the minus strand of JBAXGD010000008.1, from coordinate 13,931 downwards.
GCTACTATCTGGAACGATACTATTGGTTTTGTTATTAATGGAGCTCAGAGTATTTTGAGTTATATTATGGGATTCATTAAGGCAGGTGGCGATCAACTATGTAATGTAGAGCCTTTTTCAGACATAATTCCTGGTGTTGCGTTTTATTGTGGAGCAATGAGTTTCGTAAACGATAATTTACCTAAGTTAATCAATGCTATAGTAAGCTACCTTATTCCTCAGACGGTGGGGCCCAATATGAGTGGGGGTAGAACATTCGATGTAATGGCGGCTGGAGCAGATGTAGCAGGAAACGATAATGCTCACTCAACTTTAGGTGGTCAAAAATTAACCAACCAACAAACCGCGGATATCATGAATTCTCAATACAATCAGCAAGTAGCAGAGTTTAATAAACTACCGATAATGGCAAAGATTTTTTCTAGAGATACTCCAATGTCATTATTATCAACAATAGCTATGAAGGTACCTCTAAATAGTTTTGGGGTAGAAATTCAAAATATTGTAATTAGCTATATAAGCAACCCTATTAACAAGATTATGGGTTCGTTTTCGTTAATCATGAATGCTCATAAGGTTTTTGCTGCCCCCGTCTTTCAGGGTGACCCATTTGGGATTACTCAATATGGTTACCCAGCAGGTTCCATTCCGGATGACCCAGAAACATATTGGAACAATAACTGTTCAGACAATGAGTCCCAGGCATATCAAAAAGATAATTCTTGGAATGATTCAGCAGTTAATAATGTAGACTCTGATACTGAACAGGGTGTAAATAATACAGTTAATCCTTGCTTGTTAATAAAGGCTACTGTTGGTGCTACAGGAGCAGTTTATGACACGGGTCTGTTAACACCTAGTCAACAGACTAATGTAGGGGGTGGTCAGTGAAAAAAATAAAAGCTTATCTTTCGAATATGGTTTATTTGATAGTTTGTATTAATTTATTTTCTATAAATATTATTAGCGCAACACCTATGAATCAGTCAGATTTAAACGCTTTGGGTGAATGGACTAACTGGGTTGCTGCACAGTGCAATAGTAGCGGTGCATCATCATCAGTTGCCGCTGGGTCTGGAGCACCAAACGGCACAACTTTCCCAAATCTTGACCCTAACGCTATGGGTAATGCAATCAATAAATGGATAGCTGATCATAATTCCAGTAGTTTACTAAAAGATACTGGGCAAAAAATTGTTGCTAGTGCTCAACACTCGAATGTTAGCCCATTTTTGATTGTATCCATTGCATATCAAGAGTCTGGACTTGCAAATCCTTCTGACTTTAACGTATCTCACGGAAGTAATGCTTTCGGAAGATCAGCTGGTGCAGGTCAGCCAAGCTTTCAAAGTGCAAGGAGTTGGTATAAATGGTCTTCAGTTCCTGCAAGCGTGGATTATACCGCTGCTGAAAACCAGAATATTCCCGGAGGAGGTGATATGGCAACATATCTCAGAAATCAGTATGGTCAACAAATCGATGCGAATAGTGGATTTTACAATATTATAATATTATATGCTCCAAATAGTGATGGAAATGATCCTACTGGATATGCAAAAGGCATCAACGATCATGTCCAGCAAATGATAGATTTAACTAATGGAACTGCTTCTTCGCCTAGTAACGACACGACCACTGGTTCAGCTTCGGCTGCTGGAGCCTGTTCATGTTCCGGATCTACAACTAGTAGTACAACAGTTGTTTTAGATCCGGGTCATAGTGGTATAGATAAATCTATTATAGATACTCAAACAGGACTTTTAGATCATGACTATCCTAATTTTCCAGAAATAAACCAGGTTTTTACAATAGCTCAGGACCTACAAAGACAGTTAACGACAGCAGGCTATAAGGTTGTAATGACTAAACAAAATGTAATGGATTACGTATCTTTGAGGTCTAGATCAGATATAGCAAACCAAGCAAATGCCGCAATTGCCGTAAGTATTCATGACGATGGTGGTCAAGGCTATAGTTCGTTCCAGAAAATTTTTGACCAGAGGGTGGGTGAATATAGAACTAATCCACAAGGTCAAAATACCACATTCACAGATCAAGCTATAGCAGATAAAAGCGCATCTTTTGCTCAAATCTTCCAACAAACTAGAGAAGCGACACAAGGTATAAAACCGGAAATTGTTGAAAATAGCTATTCTAATAGGCCTGGTCTTAGTCCTGGTAACTTAGCTTTAGTTCAGCTTTTTTCTAAGGTACCTTGGATATATAACGAAACTGGATCACTAAACATTACCGATGCTCAACTTGCTGCATACGAGAAGGGCATATTCGATGGTATTAAGAAAAGCGTACCAATCAATCCTCAGTCATCACAGTCTAGCTCTGGAGGATGTGGTAGTGTAAGTTGTAGTTCTACTTCGACAGATACTTCTGTGAGCCAGGTGAGACAAAATGTAGTATGTTTAGCTATTCAAGAACTTAATACATGGAAGTCTCAACCGGGTTATCCATGGCACGGCAATAACACATATGCTGAGTCAGGTTATCTAAAATACAGTCAAAATAGACGTGAACAATGGTGTGCAGATTTTGCAAGTTGGCTTTATGATCAGTCTAAATACCCTCTTCGTCCAGGTTCTGCCTGGAATATAGCATACGTTCCAAACATTCAGGCAGTAGGACAAGAAAATAAAAACTTTCATTGGCATCCAGAATCTGGATATACACCAAAACCGGGTGATTTAGCAATTCATGGTGCTGGTCATGTTAACGTAGTTGAAAAAGTAAGTGGTAGTAGCGTAACTTATATAGGTGGAGACCAAGGTAACCCTGATTATCCAGGAGGATCTGTTGTGTCAGAGGGAACAGTTAGCGGTTTTCACAGTGATGGCATAACTGGTTTCGTGAGTCCGGATTAATATTATGAATAATAGAATTAAGATTATAGTCATAACTTTCTGCATATTTTTATTAGCACTAATAGGATTATTGGCTTACAAAAATAGTTTATTTAGACTAATCTCTACTGACCCATCTATAAAAAATGTGACAGTTATATCCCCTTATATTGAATTTAAGTTCAATAAATCTTTATCAAAAAAAATATCAGTAAGCTCTAACTCTAATATGATTAGTTCATTTAATATTAAAAATAAGTCGATTACTGTTAACTTAGTCTATCCAATGCCCCTTGGTAAAGAATATGTTTTATTTATAAAAAATATTTCAAGCATTGACGGAAAAACATTACCAGATAAAACAATCAAAATTAAGACTATTGCTGCAAGTAACAGTAATATTACAAAGGGTCAAAGAGATGTTCTGTTAAATAACCAGAGTCAATACAATAATGACATGTATAATGGTTTGCCTGTTTTATTGCCGTTCAATGGTCCCAATCTTGGCTACAGAATAGATTACAATTACGACTCTAATGTAAATGGCGGGAAGCTCATTATTATAATATCTTCGAATAATGGTCAAGAAAAGCAAAATGCCATAAATTGGATAAAGAGTAAGGGCTTCGATATAAATAACTACCAGGTGGATTACTTATCGTCCGCCAATAATCAAACGGGTCAATAATTATAAAGCAATGATATTAGCCTTATCAGTAAAGTGATGAAGTATTATATCCGCATCAGTCGTGGTTATGAATGACTGATAATCATTCAAAAAACTAGTTAGAGCTTTTCTTCGACTACCATCGAGTTCACTAAACACATCATCTAGAAGTATTATTGGTTTAATTCCTCTCGACTCTTCAATAATTCTCATTTCAATCACCTTACAAACAAGCATCAAAGTTCTCATTTCACCTCTTGATGCAGACTCTTCAGCTTCGTGATTATTTATAAGTACCGAAAAATCATCCCTATGAGGGCCATATGAAGTAAAGCCCCGTTCACAATCAGTCTTAATACTTTCTTCTAGTTTTTTTATAAGATTAGAGGAGTAATTTTTAGAGCTAATCTTAGTTACGTAATTGAATTCTATTGTGTATTTTTTCTGTGCGAGAGAATTATAGATTTCAGTTGCAGACTTATTAATGAGATCAATTAATTTAATTCTGTGTGAATATATATTTTCACCTAAATCACTTAGTCTTAAATTCCATACAAAAATATTTTTACTAGCGTTTGAATATCCAGTCTTAAGAAGCGTATTTCTTTGGTATAAGACTCTCCTATATTGTTTCCTGGTTTCCTTAAATCCCGGTACTATTTTTTCTAGAAGATCATCTAAAAAATTTCTTCTGCTGTCAGGTGAATCTGTAAGTATATTCAAGTGATTAGGTTCAAAAAGTACTGCTGGAATGGTTTTTTGTAAACTAATTCTTTTTAATTCCTGGCCACCTATAACATACGTTTTCTCTAGATTATCTAAATTTCTTACGAGCTTTATAGTTCTATCTATATCCTCATCAGTGTGACAATCTATCTTAGCCCACTCTGATTCATGATATATTAACTCAATATCTTTTCCTCTATATGAACTTTCACCACAGTTAATAAGTATCGATTCAAGAAGGTTAGTTTTACCCGATGCATTAGGCCCAACAATAATATTTACACCTTTACTAAACTCGAATGATTCGTCCTTATATGACCTGTAGTTTTGTAGTCTAATGTCTGTAAGCATTAATATATATTAACTCTTTAGGGGCATAATGACATGTATGTAGTCTTTATCCTTAGGATCGGATAGAATTGATGGCTCTAGTTTTCCATTAAAGCTAAATACAATATCTTCACCAGTCATTACATGGAGCGCATCTAATAAGTATCTTGAGTTCAAAGTAATAGATCCTTCTCCTTTGATATCGCCCTTAGTACTAGCTATATTTTCACCAAGCTGGGAGGCAATAGAGTGAATATTTAAAGTCTGGTCATGATCATCAACCTCTAAAGTTATCGATCCAGCATTTTCTCTAGCGAATAAACTAGATACTTTGGTAATATTCAAAAGTTCAGATTTTAATAATTTAGCTCTTGTATCAAATTTCTTAGGAATAAGACTTTCATAGTTTGGGTATTTTCCTTCAATTAATCTTGCAACTAATTCAACATCACCAACACTAAAGAGCACTTGCTGATCATCATAAGTAACTCTTACTTCACCTTCAAAATCCGAGACAATCCTTAGAAGCTCCTGTGTGGCGTTGATTGGTACAAGAAGGTTCATATCGTGCTTTGTGTCCATAACAACCGCCTCAGCTAGTCTATAACTGTCTGTAGCTACAATCTTTAGCTTGCCTTCACTACTATGGAAGTAAACACCAGTTAATACTGGGCGAGTGTCGTCATTTGAGGCCGCAATAATTACTTGCTGAAGCTTTTTCTTCAAGAGACCTGAATCAATTGTCCATTCTTTACCATCCTTAATATCTGGAAGAACAGGGAACTCTTCTGAAGAAATTCCATTAATAGTTGATCTATAAGTTCCTGTTGAGAAATGTAGCTTATATTCATCTAATTTTAGTTCAATAATTCCACTTGGTAATGAACTAACAAAATCCTGAACGAGACGAGCAGGGATAGTGATTGAACCCTCAGATGTAACTTTAGATCCAATATAGTGAGTAACTGCGATGTCTAGGTTGGTGGCTGAAATACTAAGTCTTGTTCCAACTGTTTTAATAAGTACGTTAGCAAGTATAGGCAGGGTATTACGAGACGATGCTACACGAGCAACACTACCTAATGCTTTATTTAAATTTTCTTGAGTTACTTGAATCTTCATACTTTTACCCCCAGGTTATTAGTAATAAAAAATAAATTATTTAAAAAACTCTTAGTTATTATTAGGGGTGTGGACAATGTGTATAAAGACCCTTTTAACAGATTTAAATTAGCACTAATTTTACTAGTACAAACTATGCACAAATATCGAACAACTTTTGTATAACTAGCAGTATTATGAACACCACTAACCACTTTACTAACCAACATGCTCATAACTATTTGTTTGAATACATTATTAGACACAAATTGTACCCAGCTTTTACACATATAGTTTTTCCTTAATTTTAGCTATAGCGGTCTTCACACCATTATCTATAACCGATTCTTTCTCAATTTTATCAATAGAATGAATAGCTGTAGTATGATCTTTTCGTCCCAATTCTCTAGCAATTTTAGGGAAACTAAGATGTAGTTCGCTCCTAAGAATATACATAGCAATTTGACGAGGTACGACAATATCTTTATCTCTTTTAGGTCCCATAATATCTTCCATTGGTATCTGGAAGTATTTAGCAGTTCTTTCAATAATCTGTCTTGGGCTGATATGTTTTGGCCTAGATTTACCACTACCAAGAAGCGAAACTGTAACATCAAGAGTTGGTTCTAATTCTCTCATCTCACAGAAGGCTAAAAGCTGATTTAGTGCACCTTCAAGTTCACGGATATTGGTTTGAACATAGTTAGCTAAATATTCAGTAACATCTGAAGTTAATTCTAGTCCATGAGACTCAGCCTTGGTTTGGATAATTGCACACCTTGTTTCAAAGTCAGGGTTTTGCATATCTATACTCATTCCCCATACAAACCTAGACCTTAATCTTTCTTCGAGGGTTGGAATTTCTCTTGGTGGTTTATCGCTTGAGATAATAATCTGCTTATTAGCTTGATGGAGAGCGTTGAAGGTATGGAAAAATTCTTCTTGTATTTTCTCCTTACCAGCAAGGAACTGGACATCATCCACTATTAGTACATCAGCACCACGGTAAAATCCAGCGAAATCGGTATTCTTTTTGAATCTAAGGGCATCTACGAATTCTTGAACGAACTGTTCGGTTGAGGCATAAACTATTCGGGCATCAGGGTTATTATTTAGAATCTCATTACCAACTGCCTGGATTAAGTGAGTTTTTCCGATTCCAACACCACCATAAAGGAATAAAGGGTTATATTTTGAACCTGGATTAGCAACAATTGCTTGGCAAGCAGCGTAGGCAAGTTCATTACCAGCTCCAACTATGAAGTTTTCGAACGTATACTTCTCGTTAAGACCTTGTCTGTATTGATGAGATAAACTACTAACTTTGTTTCTTGGTCTTTCATTGGTTTGATCAGAAAGGATGATTAATTCTTCTTTTTGATTTGTCTTTTCTTTATCCAGAGCCTGAATCTTATATTCGACCTCAACGTTTTCCACGCCATTCTTCTTAAGAGTTTCAAGGATCATTGCGTTAAATTTACGCTCTAGTTGTTGTTTTATGAAGACGTTAGGTACACCTATAATAATGACACCATTTTTGTTTCGTATTAGGTGAGTGTTCTTAAACCAAGTGACAAAACTGGCTCGCGAAATAGATAACTCGATTTCACCGAGTACAGATTGCCATAATATTCCCTCTTGTATTGTGCTACCCATAACTTAGTATTTACAACTATACATTTTTTTCCACAGGCATCCAAGCAATAACTTTTTAAATTAAGTAAAAATACACTAACTAGGGTAAACTTTTACACATGTTGAGCCCGTATCTGTAATATCTGTGGACAAAATTTGGTTATAAGTGGATAAACTGATAGAATTAGTAGGTAAAATATTGTTAAAATAACGTTAAAGAGAAGGACAGTACCAAAAATAGTTAGCAGTAAATACCGGACTAATATAACTTGACCGGACTAGAGAAACTTAGGTACAGTAAAGTATATGCCAAAAAGAACATATCAACCGAAAAAAAGATCCAGAGCTAAAGAACACGGATTCTTTAAAAGAATGGCCACTAAGAATGGGCGTTTGGTTCTTAAGAGACGCCGAGAAAAAGGCCGAAAACAACTTTCTCACTAAAATCTTTTTGATCTTAAGAAAGGAATATAGCTTGTAATGATACTTAGGTTAAACCGTTTTCATGGACACGGTAGCCTTAGGTTTGTTTATATGCGTGGTAAAACCGTACGTAATAACCAGCTATCACTAAAGTATGTTCTAAATAATCGTCGAGACACTTGGAGGCTGGCTATCGTAGTTTCTAGAAAAGTTCATAAATCTGCTGTTGTCAGAAACCGAATTCGCAGAAGGCTTTACGAAATAATAAGACTCAATCAAGACAGAATAAAAGAGCCATTTGACATAGCCTTAATAATATTCAGTCCACTAATTGCAGAACTAGAGCAAGTCAAACTAGAAAAACAAATAATTGAACTTTTTGAACAAGCCGGTATTTTTACTAGCCATTCATAGAGGAAAAACCAAAGTAAACATGTTAAAATATGTAAAAAGGATTAATTAAAGATATGTTTACTACATTTATCGTTCAACCTATTTTCAACCTACTAGTACTTATTTATGCCTTGATTCCAGGACATAACTTTGGGATCAGCATCATTATTTTCACGATTCTTATTAGGCTTCTTCTTTGGCCACTAGTTAAGAAGCAGCTTCACCAGGCCAAGGTTATGCGCCAAGTTCAACCTCAACTCAAGAAGATTAAGGCCGATGCTAAAGGTGATCGTCAAAAAGAATCTCAGATGATGATGGAGCTATATAAGGAAAGGGGGATTAATCCTCTGGGTTCTATCGGCATACTTCTAGTTCAGTTGCCAATATTCTTAGCCCTATATAGCGGAATTAGAAGAATTATAGACGACCCACATCAGATAGTTACATTTGCCTATGTTCCACTTCAGCACTTACCGTGGATGAAGCAATTAGCTGCCAATATCCACCTTTTTGACAATACCCTGTTTGGAATCGTAGACCTTTCCAAGAGTGCATTAGGAGCAGGAAAAGGTATTTACTGGCCAGCTATGGTTATAGTTCTAGCTAGCGCCATCGTTCAGTATTACCAAAGTAAACAATTAATGCCAACCGATAAAAACGCTCGTAAACTACGACATATTCTAAGAGATGCTGGATCTGGTAAGACTGCAGATACTAGTGAAGTTAACGCAGCAGTCGGTAAGAGCACTCGGTACCTACTACCTGTTATGATCTTCATGTTTACAGTTAGCGTAGCTTCAGCGCTAAGTCTTTACTGGCTAACAAGTGGTGTTGTTGCATTCTGGCAGCAGTCTAGGATCCTCGGCCAGGACGAAGAAGAGATGGAGGCTATCGCAGATAAGCCCCTAAAAACTCCAAAGGTTATTGAAGGAGAAGTTATATCGACTACTAAAAACACAAAAACAAAAGCCAAAAAAAATAAGACTTCTAAAACTAAAAAAAGGAGGAAGTAGCTATGAATAAAGGTTTAGATGAGTCAGTAATCTACGCCAAGAAATATCTAGAAGACCTATTATCATTTTTTGGTCTTAATACCGACGTAGCGGCTACTTCAAGCGACGAAACAGTAATAGAGCTAAATGTACCTTCATCTCACCTTAACGGCTTTCTAATAGGCCAAAAAGGGGAAACAGTAAGAGCTCTTCAGTTCATGGTTAGTAATGCGCTTAGAAGTAATGAATATGAAGTCAATCGAGTTAGTGTAGATATTGCAGACTATAAGAAACAAAGAGCAGATAGAATCACTGAACAGGCTACAGAATGGGTTAATAAGGTTAAAGAATCTAAGGAACCTATGCACTTAAAGCCAATGAATCCGGCCGATCGTAGGGTTGTCCATCAGCTAGCTAGCGAACACGGTATCATTAGCGAATCTGCAGGTGAGGGTAGAGACCGCCACATTGTACTTAGTGTTTAAAAAGCCCTATATCTATTAATTAGGCCAGGTGTATTGTCTAGATAAGTATTCACCGTAAACGCTTCTGTTGAAGCATTTATACTGAGTATTACAGGTGGCGCCATCTTTATTGCCGTAGCTTAGAAATGTCATAATTTTATTGTTTAAAATATCTCCACTTAAGTTCTTTGGCAGGGCGTGTACTGGATAGCCCTTGTAGTGGATGACAGGTATATTTAATAGGAACTGAAGCTGATTGGCTTCATAGCTATCTCTGGCTGCTACTGTGAACTTACTAACTGAACCGTGGTCACTATGATCCGGATATGGCCCACCATTAAATGTCGATTGAGTTCTTATGGTAGATGGTTTATATGTTTCCATTAATGTTTCCAGGACTGAAACTAGCTGATCTTTAGAGAAGTAAGATTGCCTGTCGACCGAATTAATAATGCTGATCTGATTATTCCAGAGTTTTTGAAGACTTTCATATCCAGTTCCTTTAAAACCCTCTCCTTTTAAGTTACCGTCTGGAAGTAATATGAACACTAATGAAATCTTTGTATTTTTTATTGGATGCGCAATTTCAATATATTCAGTGTCAGAGATTTTATCTACATGTTTGATCCACTGTATATTAGGATCTCCTAGCATGTGGCCATAGGCTGCTTCTGCGCCAGCCTCTCTGCTAAGCCAATAGAACTGACTATTACCAGCATCTCCTGCCGTTAAATAAATTGTTCTTACACATCTTCCTGCCACGATATCTTTTTGAATATCTGGGTTTATGAACAATAGATCGTCATCTTGATGTGCAACTATGTCCATAATGGTCGGGCCCTTACAGCTAGTAAAAGGTTCGTCGGCAATATCTATAGGTAAGATAGTAGACTGAGCAGGTAGCTTTACGCTGCTTGTGTGATAAATACCCCTGTCATAAAACAAAAGTAGTTCATTTGGGTGGGCATAGGTTCCTGATATCAGTAAGCTTGAGCTTGGTTTTCCGAATAATGCTGCGACCTGGTCTAGACTACAATTTGGTACGCCACCTATATTACCGTTTAAAGTAAGAATGTAGGCAAACGACGTAGTTTTAAGGTCTTTTTTCCATGTATTATCGCTAAAAGCTGAATCACCAGCACCACAGTCACCTATTGGCATTACATCCTGCGCACCAGCCGAACTATCTTTAAGAGGGATCACTCTCCAGTAGTTTCCAACCAGCACGGGAGCAGGGTGGTTTTTTAGGGCGCTCCTTATGGATTCATCTCTAGCGGAAACAAAATTTGTGGCCGAATAGTCCTCCCTATAATTGCTGTAACATGAAAATAGACCAAAAATAACACTGGCTATAAGAACTGCACCAATTCCAACATAGATATTTTTATTCCAGTTTTTACTTCTTAAATATGTCGCGGCACTAATAAATGCTGCAAATAAGAATATCCCTAAGTACCTTGCATCAACTGCATAATAGTGATTGCTCAAAATAAATAGGCCGAACATTATTGCTGATGACAAGATTAACATCAGGGATAGAATAAAATAGTTGTCTTCTTTGATGTCTTTTTCTTCAAATTTTTTCTTGCCGAAGAAGCTGATTAAGAATAGCCAAGCAACTACGAATAACGCAAAAACTGCCATCAGGATATTAACCACATAACTTACGAAACTCTCGCTGAAAAGGTTCTTGAAGAACGTGTGGGGTATTAGCTTAACGACAACCTGGGAAGATCCAGGATTAGCCCCTAGATTAGTAAATAAACTCAAGGTTGCATATATGGTTCCTGTAACGAAGTTTTTGGCACCCGTAGCGGCTCCATAGTAAGTTGTTGCCTCGCTACTGGTAATATGGGTTATTCCATATTTATTCAGTGACCAAAGCAGTAATGTTCCAGCCAAACCTGCAAGAAAAGCTGAACCAAACCAATGAGCAAAATAACTAACATATCGCCATTTTCGCGCAAAAGAGTAGGCCACAACACCAATTAGCGACCCACCAATACTTAACGAAAGAAATAGCTTATCTGATGACACTAAAAGAGCCAGCAGTACTACAGATAGCCAATATTGCCAGTTCTTAACACCTTTATGTCTAATAAGAAGAATAAGGCTAATAATAAATAGAATGTATTCTATGTTTCGAGTGGCTATCATTGCCATGCTAACGGGCAGTAAGGCCCCAGGATAGGGCTGTATTGGAGTGAGCAGGAGTACTGATGCAAGAGCCAAACAAAGTGTCCCGAATATGATTAAGCGTCTTTCGATCCTATAGAGAATATAGGCGAGAACTATTACTGTAAAAAGCGATACAGCAATCGTAGTATAGATAAATGCGTTCGTTGAATAATGATATAGCTTTATGAGCTCAAAAAGCGGCCATTTAATCAGGAAGCTATGAACGCCAGGGAAGTTTGCTTGCTTAAAAACATCACCATTAGATAGCAAGAATGGTCCAACTAGCTGGTCACTATTTAGTTGCTGAACTTTTGCTCCAAGAAATGCCCAAAATACAGATGTAAATACAAGAACAAAAACAGATATTGAGGCGTAAACTCTAGGGAAAAAAGATAGACCAATATATCTTTTGGCCTTTTCTTCAATAATTACTTCTTTATTCTTTAGATTTTTTGTTTTATCCATTTATATTTTTTAAATTAACTTGTCTAATTCTATCACGTTGAATAGCCTCTAGGAAATACTCCTGTCACCCAGCACATCTTTATAAATATCCAATGTTTCTTCGGCCATTTTTCTCCAAGAATATTTTTTTGCCTGCTTGTGGCCCTTCTCTATTAGCCCTATTCTTATATTTGGACTTTTTATGACTTTAATAATTGTTTCTGCCATATTATTTACGTCTGAAGGATCAAAATACTCCGCAGCATCGCCATAAATTTCAGGCAAACAAGTATAGCTACTACTAATTACTGGCGCACCATGCACCATGGCTTCAATGCCTGGCAGACCAAAACCTTCACTTAATGATGGGAATATATAGGCTAGGCAATTTTCATACAGCCACTTAAGCTGCCCTTCTGAAACAAAACCAGGAAAAATTATATCGCTTAGTCCATTTGCCAGTGCTTCTTTTTCGATCCTCTTATATAAGACATCTTTTTTGCCAGATAAAACGAGCTTCAGTCCAGGACAGTCTTTTTTTATTATTGAATAGGCTTCGATTAATCTCTCAAGATTCTTGTGAGGTTGTGGCCTTCCCGTATACATAATGAAAGGCGAGTCGACTAAATTATCTATGGACTCTGATTCATCTTTTATTTTATCTGCACCTTCATATGTAACGGTTATTTTCCTACTATTAATCCTTGTGAATTTAGCAATGTCTTCTTTGACAAATTTACTCGGCGTAATTATAGCTTTGGACTTATGAGCCACTATTCTGTTTACCCAGATATACACAAACTGCTTAATTGAAAAAATAAGCCAATTCTTCGAAGGATTTTTAAACCTAACAGTTGTTAAGTCGTGCATTGTAGTTACAACCCTTCCCATGTAGCCTATGGGCTGCTGAACCATCGCAAAATGTACAAGATCTGGCTTAATTTCTCTAAGCTGCCTAAATAGGCTTATTTGTTCTCTGAAGGTAAATTCTTTGTAGGGACAGGGCATAGAAGTAAAGTTTTTGTTTGAGGGAATCCAGCCGTCAATATCCTTTGGCTTTAGTAAAACTACATAACTATTTTTGTTATCTACTTCCTGCAAATAATATAAAAGTCTTTCGACATATCTGCCTGTGGTGGTTCGGAGTTCTCTCGCATCAATTACTATTTTGCTCATCTCAATATTGTACATAGTTAATAAGCACAATAAAAATATTGCATCTAATATATAAAATATGTATTAATAAGTTAAGTTGAAAATAATGTTTAAGGAAGGATTATATGTCTGAAAAACTTGGTTCGTTTAATGATTTTGTAAAAGAGAATAATCTTTCAGATAAATCAACAGCATTTAAAGAATATACAATTGCACTGGGGGCACTGAGAGAATCAATAGCAGCTTCTAGAGGAATAACACTCGAACAGTTACATATGATGAGTCTCAGCCAAGCAGAAGCCGATAATTAAAAAAGAATAATTACAATAATTTAAATAGGGGCATAGATGTCAAAAACAGCTTTAATTACAGGAATAACAGGGCAGGATGGTTACCATTTAGCGAAACTATTACATGAAAAAAAATACAATGTTTTTGGAATTATAAGAGGACAACAAAATCCTAAAAAAAGTGAGGTTGAATCAAGCTTGCCTTTTGTCTCTTTAATTGAGGGCGATCTAACAGATATTAGTTCCTTGATCAGGGCAATAGAAAAATCTAAGCCTGA
>JBAXGD010000007.1:0-19391 GCA_037139575.1 bacterium | reverse complement strand
TAGTGTTGATTGGATAGGCATTGACAATTACCCGACCTGCTCAGATACGGGTCTTAAAGGATTAGATATAATTGCACAATTCGCATCAATTCATGGAAAGCCATTAGCCCTTACCGAATGGTCACTTAGATTATGTGACAAAGTTAATGGAACTGTCCCAGCCAAAGCACACCGAATTGACGAGGTATTTAAGTGGCAAAATTCATATCCCGACACCGTAAAAGCTAACTTATGGTTCAACAACCTAGGCACAAGTACGTCTTACAAACAAACATGTCCACCTACTGATTCTTTTCCATCATTGTATCTATCTTGCTTGCCAAATTGGGGAACAAGATTTAAAGATAATGTAAAGCCTGGCACCTCGACAACAACTTATTTATATAGCCCGATTGTGAATTGATTATACTAATATAAAAAACCACCTACTCTCATAGATGGTTTATATATATTTTCTTGGTGGGGATGAAAGGACTTGAACCTTCACGAGTTGCCTCACTAGCTCCTAAGGCTAGCGTGTCTACCAATTCCACCACATCCCCAAGAATCTATATTTTACTTGATTAGACTATAAAAAATCAATTGTGCATCACCATAATTTTTTCTATCGACTAATTTAAGATGGTTCATCCTAATTTGATCATCATTACCAGGCCAAGAAAGAACCAACAAACCTTCATCGCTTAACAGGGTATATAACTTCTCAATGAGGTCATACTGAAGCTTATCGTAGGGAGGATCGGCTATTACTAAATCAAACTTCTCATTGGGATTTTTATTCATCCATGACGACACGTTTGCGGATACTAAAGTAACCCTATCCCCTAGATTTAATTTGGATATATTATTCTCTATAGTCTTTTGGGCAATCCGATCATTCTCAACAATCGTTACACTGCCTGCGCCTCGGCTTATAGCTTCAAGACTTATTCCACCTGATCCTCCAAATGCATCTAGGATCTTCAGCCCATCAATGTCGCCTAGGATATTGAAAAGTGCGCCTCGGATCTTTTCACTCATAGGATGAGTTTTATGGCCGCTGGGGGTTTCAAATATTTGCCCCTTCAGAGTTCCAGATATTATCCTCACTATTTGTCTTCTTGCTTAATTAAACCGGCGTCCTTAGCTGCACAGTACCAAGCAACCGAAACAGTATTAATAATAGTCGGCATAAGTACTTTTCTTACTTCAACCATTAACTTAAGAGTCCAGCCTTTTTTATAGAACCTCCCATAGAGATCTTTTACGGCAATTTCCCGAGCTCTTCTTTTAAAGAATTCTCCGACACCAATCTCTTCAAATTCTTTAATGTGTGAGTCCTTAATCTCTGCATTATTAAAAGATAATGGTTTAGATAAGCTAGCTACACCAAGTTCAAATAGTCCATGCGTAGACATAAGCCCTTTCGGACCCCACATCTTCCAGTTATTGCTTACAGTTTCTCTTCTGGTATCTCCATGCATGACGACTTTCTCTTTTACTGAGTCTCTACTTTCCATGCCTTCACCCCTGAGTTCTGCTAATTTTTCCTCATATGGGTAATGATGGGCTGGAGTTAATCCATCGGTTAGTGCGTGAGC
Organism: bacterium; assembly: GCA_037139575.1. Classification (GTDB taxonomy): domain Bacteria; phylum Patescibacteriota; class Saccharimonadia; order Saccharimonadales; family UBA4665; genus CAIYEO01. Next base: position 17,811 of record JBAXGD010000007.1, on the reverse strand, counting down.
AAGCCATGCTGACTCAAAAGCACTTCGCTCCTTGTTTCCAGACTTCAATACTTTAACTAATTCATTATAGTGATTTTCAATAGCTTTAATGAGATCTGAATCTTTGTTATCGAATGGAGAATAAAAATGCCAAGGCTCATCTACCGACGGGCTTTTTCTTTTAATAGCATCAGGCCCCTTATATCCTTCGAAATGAAGTATTTGCTTAGTCGAAGGAAATACTGAGTTATCGCTTAATTTTTCCTTTAACAGCCTTCGAGAAACCCTATCAATTTTTTGATGGGCTCCAAGTAATTTTCCTGATAATGGAGTTAGTGTTGTTCCGGCGTACATTATTAATTCAAATTAGATATTATTCTTAATTTCTTTACCCTATTATACAGGTAATCGTAGTGTTTTAAGTCATCGTTTTTTGCAATAAACTCTTCGGCCATCTTTCTGGCATTCTTAATGAGGGTTAGGTTATCTAGCTTCGCCATCCTGAGATCTAACTCACCGTGCTGGCTAGTACCATAAATTGCACCTGGACCCCTCAAAGACAAATCTAGCTCTGCTAGTTTAAATCCGTCGTTAGATGACACCAAAGCTCTAAGTCTTGGGCTCGGCGCAGAACTATCACTGAGCATAAGATAGCAATATCCCTGATCACTTCCTCGACCAACTCTTCCCCGTAATTGATGCAGTTGGGCCAGTCCAAATCTATCAGCAGCCTCAATTAGCATAGCTGTAGCATTCGGAACATCTACACCGACTTCTATAACAGTAGTGGAGACTAGGATATCGGTTTTCTTATCTATGAAGTCCTGCATGACTTTATTTTTTTCATCACCTTTCATTTTTCCGTGTAGCATTGCAATATTTCTATTTTTAAAATCTTTTTCACTAAGTTGTTTATATATTTTCTCCACCGAATTAGCATCCATGACTAACGAGTCGTTGATGAGTGGGCATATAACAAAAACCTGGTGGCCATCATCAAGCTCCTTATTTAGGTTTTTATACATTTCAACTTTAGAATTTGGCGATATTATTTCAGTAAGTATAGGTTTACGAATATTAGGTTTCTCATCCAGTATTGAAACATCAAGCTCACCGAAGAATGTAAGCGCAAGACTACGTGGAATTGGAGTTGCAGTTAAACTTAGAAAATGCGGCATTTCTGCAGCCTTAGACATTAGCCTCTTTCTCTGTTCGACGCCAAATCTTTGCTGCTCATCAATCACCACTAAAGCCAGTTTATCCATCTTAACGTTTTCTTCAATTAGAGCGTGTGTCCCAACTATAAAACTAATTTTACCCGAGCCAAGTTCGTCTTTTATGAATTGTTTTTCTTTAGTCGACATAGATCCTACGATAAGACCTAAACTTTCAGACATTCCAAGAGGCTTCAATAGTTCGGATATCGTCTGAGCATGTTGTCTTGCTAGTATTTCGGTCGGAGCCATGAAAGCTACCTGGTAGCCCTCAGAAATCACCATTAGCGCTGCCATTGTGGCGACTACAGTCTTACCCGAACCCACATCACCCTCAACCATCCTATTCATAGGTTGGGATGAGTCTAAATCATTGTATATCTGCCAAACAACTTTCCTTTGGGCCTGAGTAAGATCAAAGGGGAGATTTTTGACAAATTTAACGGCTAGTTCTTTTTTGAACTCAACCTTCATTGAATGTTCTTTATTGTTTTCGTTCTTATTGAGTAGGCTCGCCAGACTGAGTTCGAACACCTCATCAAAACCAAGTCTTTCTTGAGCTCTTTGTATATCTATTGATCTCTCGGGAAAATGTATTAGTTCTAGTGCCTGCCTACGACTAATTAAATGACTCTCTTTAATTATCCAGTCGGGTATTGATTCTTCTACTTGTCTAATTGATGGGATTATTTCTCTAACAATTTTTCTTATAGTATTCGATGTTAATCCTTTGGTAAGTTTGTAAACAGGTAGAATTCTTGCCGTATTAGCAGGAAAATCACTTGCTAGTTCCATTGATGGGTTCATTATTGTAAGCCGATTATTAGATAGCTCGAAATTACCTGAAACAAAATAATCGGTATTAGATTTTATCGCATTAGCTCGATAAGGCTGATTGAACCAGACCATTTTAACGGCATCTGTGTCATCGCTCAGTACTGCCTCAGTTATATGCAGACCTCGCCTGACATATCTTCCCTTGGCTTCTTTAACTCGTCCTCTTATAGTTACTTTACCTAGTTTGATGTCTGATATTTTAGAAACTACAGAATAATCCTCGTATCTTTTAGGGTAGTAGTGAATTAGATCATTTACAGTATGAACCCCTAGTAGTCTGAATTTTTGTTCTAATTCAGGTCCTACTCCTTTAATTGTGGTGAGTGAGTTATCGAGCATTATAAGGACATTATATGCCCTATTACTTAGCTTTTGATACTAGAAAGAAAATACTTGGTCCAAAATAGGACTTAGATAGTACTGGTTGTAACATTCCCTCTATTGCAACCATAGCTTCAATTGGAACTGTTTTCTTAAGTGTTGTGCTTCTTAGGTTCGAAACAGATAGTATTCGCTCAACCTTAAGCCCTGCATGTGCAAGTTGCTTTATTACTGTCTTAGGATTGTGGTTAACGAATGGAATTTCGTCCTTTCGCTTATTTTTCTCAGAACGAATGTCTACCGGTTCAGTTGGCATTTTTTGACCCTTTACTAGGTGCTTAATCCTATTCCTAAAGTGTACGTAGTTAGCTACTTCAATAATGGCAAGTCCGTCGTCAGATAGCACTCTAGATATTTCAGCAAACTCAGATGAAGGATCTGGTAGGTGATGCATTACTCGAATCATAGTAATTAGATCAAGCTCTGAATCTTTGTACTTTAGCTCATCAGCCTGCATGAGTTTTCTTTCGATATCTTTATGATCCTTGAGGAAGTCTTTGGCTATGTCTAGTTGTTGTTGTGATGGCTCAGCTAAAGTTACCTTGTCAGCATATTTTTCTAGCTCAACACATAACCTTCCGTATCCACCGCCGATATCTACAGCGTGTTTAAAATGTTTGTCACTTAGAAGTCTTTTAAAAGCTAAAACTTCTGCTTGGTGTTCATAATCTCTACCCAACCAATACTTAAGGTAGTTGTGTGATGGGTCATTATATTGATCGGCTTTTTTGTGTGTTTTATTCATATTTACTAAGACTCTATATTAGCATCAATTTATTTTTTGACAACTAAAGAGAATAAGTTTTTGCCTTTTTGGAGTAAATTGTATCCGTTATTAAATATATTTTTGGGGTCATCAATTTTAGCTGAATTAACCTTAATAGCACCATCCTTAACAAAAGTTGAAGCTTCTGTATTAGAGTTTGCGAGACCAGATTCTACTATAGTTTCCAAGAACTCACCCTTATCTTCAACTGTTAGCAAAATATCTTTGAGCAAAGCCTGATCTTTTTCTTCTAATTCAGGATATGGAGTCTTGCCGAACAGAATCTTAGTTCCATCGACTACTTTGTCGGCAATTTCTTTACCATGAACAAGCTTAGTTACATCGTAAGCTAACCTTCGTTGGGCAATTCTAGATGACTTATCTGAATCAAAGTCCTTAATGAGATCAATATATTCTTCTTTAGTTATAGTGGTATAAAGTTTCAGATAGTCCTTGACGCTCTCATCATCTGAATTAAACCAGAATTGATAAAAATCGAAAGGACTAGTTAGCTTAGGATCTAGCCATATTGCACCAGCCTCAGTCTTTCCAAACTTTACTCCTGTAGACTTATTTATCACCAGTGGCGCAGACCAAACATGAGCTTCAGCGCCCTCAACTCGGCGAATTAAATCTACACCCGCAATACAGTTACCCCATTGATCGGCTCCACAAACCTGTAAAGTTGCTCCAAAGTCTCTATATAGATGAAGGAAATCATAGCCCTGAATTAGTGAATAACTAAATTCAGCATAGCTTATCCCTGAACCATTTTCGCCCAATCTAGATTGAACAAATTCACGGCCTAGCATTTGGCGCATAGGCACATGCTTACCAATGTCTCTTAGAAATTCTAAGTATCCAATACCCTTGAACCAATCATGATTGTTTACTAAAACTAATTTTTCTTTGCTGAATATATTCTCATACTGATTTTTAATAATATTCACATTTTTCTGGATGTCAGCTTCAGACTTGAGGTCTCTCTCTTGGGCCTTGCCATCTGGATCTCCAATCAAGCCAGTTGCGCCGCCAGCAAGAAGTATTGGATGATGGCCAGCATTAATAAAATGACGAATCATCATCGCTATGCATAAATGCCCTATTGTCATCCCTGGACCACTTGGGTCTACGCCCCAGTAGAAGGTTATGTTCTTTTTATCTAACTCTTCAATGTTTTTGTAAGTAGTTTGGTTAACAAAACCTCTCCACTGTAGTTCTTCGGATAATTTCATATGTCATATTATAGACTATTAGATTAAGTAATAAATATATATTGTGGATAAAGTTGCATCAGCAAATTTTCAGCTATGCGTAGGAAAATATTTGCTATAATATGATTCTGTATATGATTAATATGAATGTTGGGTGTTAAATGGCGGGAACAAGAAGATCAACTAGGTCTAAAAAAAATATCTATGTTACCAAAAAAGGTAATTCGATAAAGATTAATCAGAGTCTTAGTTCTAAGTTTAAAGCTAGAAAAAATTTACGAGCAAAAAATAAAGCTGTTTACCTTAGTGGATTGCCTGCTGGCCGAATAAAAAGACTAATGTTTCATCTTCAGCCAAAAAGACTCTATCACTACTGGTTCAGCAAAAAAGGCCTTATAACTGGGCTAAAAATATTTGGAATATGTATTGCCGTTGGTTTCATATTTATGATTGGCATGTTCGCTTACTTCAGAAAAGATCTACCGAATCTAAAGGATATCACTGGAGCTAATTTGGGTGGAAGTATTAGTTATTATGATCGCACCGGTACAACACTCCTTTTCTCAGACTATAATGCCGTAAAGAGAATTCCCGTACAGAGTGATCAAATAAGTCCCTATTTAAAGCACGCAACAATCGCAATCGAGGACAAGTCTTTTTATCACGAAGGTGCTTTTGACGTTAAAGGTATTGCCCGAGCTGGTTTCAATAATCTAACTAACAGAAGTGGTGGACTGCAAGGTGGTTCCACTATTACTCAGCAACTTGTAAAACTAAATCAAAACTGGACCAACGACCACACAATATCTCGTAAAATAAAAGAAATAATTCTTGCTGTTGAACTAGAAAGACAATACACGAAAGAAGAGATATTGACCGGATACTTGAATATCGCTCCTTATGGAGGCATAGAATATGGTGCTCAAGCAGCCTCATCTGATTACTTTCATGTTTCGGCAAAAGATTTATCCTTAGCTCAAGCAGCTGCACTAGCAACAATACCTAAATCACCTAGCCTTTACTCTCCTTACAGTCCTTATTTCGATCTACCTTCATTTAATAGTAGGAAGAATTACATATTAGACCAGATGGTTTCTCAGGGCTACATCAAGAAATCTCAAGCAACGGAAGCAAAAAAAGTTGATGTTATATCTCAAATCCAACCACTTACCAATAAGTATGAAGGCATAAAAGCTCCGTATTTTGTACTGGCTGCAAAAAACCAGTTGCAACAGGAATATGGTGCAGCAACAGTTAACCGTGGTGGCTGGAAAGTAATAACCACTTTAGATCTCAAAGATCAGAAGTTAGGTGAAGATGCAGTAGCCAATAACATAAATAACGTCAAAAAATATGGTGGCGATGAAGAAGCTATGGTTGGAGAGGATGTCACCACAGGTCAAATACTTATGCTCGTTGGTGGTACAGATTTCTATGACAAGGATCACGGTTCTATAAATTATGCTCAAACCTATCTTGCTCCCGGTTCAAGCTTTAAGCCTTATGACTACGTATCAATGATAGATAGTACTACGAATGCCGGAGCTGGATCGGTACTGTATGACATACAACAACCAATTCCAGGATACCCCTGTACAAATAAAAATAGTCCCAAGTCAGACAAAAATGCCAACTGTTTATGGGATTATGACTTCAAGTATCCAGGTGCTGTATCGCTTCGGTATGCACTCGCCGGCTCCAGAAACGTACCTGCAGTTAAGGCTATGTTAACAGCTGGAGTGGACAAGACTATAGATACCGCCAATAAACTTATGGGATATCCAAAAGCTTATCAATGTTTTTCTGATGAGGCTCGCACCAAACCAACCCAATGTTATGGATCTTCAGCTATTGGAGATGGAGCATTCTTGCACCTTGATCAGCATGTAAATGGAGATGCATCACTTGCCCGATTAGGTGCCGTAATACCAAACACATATATCTTAAAAATATCGGACTCAAATAATAAGACTGTCTACAAGTGGACTCAGCCAAAAGCCACTCAAGTCGTTCGACCAGAATCAGCCTACATAGTAAACAATATGCTTAGTGATCCAAAAGCCAGTTACTTGCCGGGATCTTGTACTGCAACTACATGTACGCCTTTAAAAAGTGGTGGCTACAAATTCCAAAGATATAATGGTTGGGATATAGCTGTTAAAACTGGAACAACCAACAATAGTTATGATGGACTTATGACTGCCTGGAATACTAAACTCGCAGTTGTAAGCTGGGTTGGTCATCACACTGACAATAAAGCACTGAACTCAGGTGGAATGGAATATATGACAGAGCCGTTAACTAGAACTTGGATTCAAGGGGCAACGGATAATCTCGGAATAAAGCCAGTTAACTGGACTGCCCCTTCAGGGATAAAAACATTACCCGCATTTATCCAATCAAATCATGTTGGCGTAGGATCTCAGGAACCAGGACCTAGCACTGATATATTCCCTTCTTGGTATGTTCAAAACAATAAGAACACTACTACCAACCAAAGCACAGATAAAGTGTCTGGAGCAATTGCAACCAGCTGTACACCTGATCTAGCTAAGCAAACTGCCACCACTAGCGATTCTAATGCCTTCTCAGCTGATATTTTCTGGCCACTAGGAAAAGGAACATCGTCTACAAATAATTCATCAACCAATACAGCTACAGCAGTTGACACAATCCATAATTGTAACGACACTAAACCTTCATTCAATTCCTTCAGCGTTCCCGTTTGTGATAGCATAAAAGGCTGTTCAATTAATATTAATGTCCAACAAGGTACTCACGCATTTAATGATCCTCAGTATCCTCAATACCCCGGAACTATAAACATAGTTGTAGGTGGATCAGTCGTAACCACTCATATCATTGACTCAAATATAGACTGTAATAATGGGCCCAACTGTAACATTACGATGACTTGGATACCCCCACAAAGTGATGCTGGCCAAAAAATAACTGTTAGCGCTCAAGTTATAGATAGTGTTCTCTACCAGGGCAACTCCGACAGCGTGGACGTTCAGGTTGCAGCACCGGAAACCACACCTCCAAAAACAAACTAGTATTACTTAGTTAATTTAGCAAAGATCATCTTGCCAGCTACGGACTGATGCATTCGATCAACTGACACCTTAACGAATTTCCCTTTTAGCTTATAGGCATTATCGACTACTATCATAGTTCCATCATCAAGGTAACCGACACCCTGATTTGGGCCACTTCCTTTTTGGATTATCTTTACTGTCACTGTTTCTCCAGGTAGGGCAATTGGTCTTAGATTCTGAGATAGCTCATTGGCATTCATTACCTTAACTTTTTCAACAATTGCAACCTTTGAAAGATTATAGTCGGTTGTATACAGGACTCCATTTGTATTTTTAGCATGTGCGATAAGTTTATCATCAGTCTTTTTAACCTCTGGGTAAGAGTCTCGGCTGATGATGACTTCAATTAATGTATTTTTCTGAAGTTCATTTATGACATCGAGTCCATACCTAGCCCGTTCTCGTTTATGTGTATCTGAGCCATCTGCGAGCATTTGTAGCTCATTTACTATGAATGCAGGAACATCTATTGGATTTTGGATAAAACCTGACTGGGCAAGCTGTATGATTCTTCCATCAATCAAACCGCTACTATCCATTATTAGACAGTTTGAAGGAATCTTTTTGCCGCTTTTATGATTGGTTGAAAATAATTTCACTAAGATTGCTATAAGTAACAAGGTATTGAAGTATGTTAGATATTTCATGCTTTATTTCCTAAGTAGTTATTAAGCGCTTCTCTTACATCTTTTACTGAATGAATCATATTATCCTTAATATTTATTTGTTTAGAGCAGACTATTGAGTCAAAGCCGAGTTTTTTAGTTTCGGCCAGTCTTTTATCTAGATGTGGGACCGATCTAACCTCACCGCTAAGACCTACCTCGCCAACCACTACTGCATCTTGACTGAGTTTCAGGCCTTTTGCCGCTGATCCAATGGCCATGCAGATAGCAAGGTCGGCAGCAGGCTCAGATAGCTTCAATCCACCAACAATATTTATGTATATATCCTGGTCGGCAAGTTTTAGCTTAGTTCTTTTTTCAAGTACTGCAATTAATAGATTCAATCTGTTTAAATCAAATCCGCTGGCAGTCCTTTTTGGGTAGCCATAGCTCGTTTTATTAACTAGCGCCTGAATCTCAACGAGTATTGGCCGAGTCCCTTCCAGAGCTGCAAAAACTACAGAGCCATCAGAATTCTGACGTTCAGCTAGCATTGCTTCTGATGGATTCTTTACAGACTGAAGTCCCTTATCTCTCATTTCGAAAATACCAATCTCAGTGGTAGATCCGAATCTGTTTTTGGTGGTTCTAAGAATCTTAAAGCTACCATATCTCTCACCTTCCAACTGAAGGACAACATCTACAAGATGTTCCAGTACTTTTGGTCCGGCTATGTTGCCTTCCTTTGTCACATGTCCAACTAGAATTAAAGCAGTTGAAGTTTTCTTTGCTGCACTAGTTAATAGTTGAGTACATCCAGTTATCTGAGAAACACTTCCCCCTGCTGAAGAAAGTGAAGCTGTAGTGATCGTTTGAATTGAATCAACAACGACAATATCAAAATCTTCTTCAACTATAGTGGCGGCAATATCATCAGCAGAATTTGATGTAGCTAATCTTAATTTGGTTTGGTTGACACCTAACCTATTTGCTCTTAGGCCAATTTGATGAGATGATTCTTCGCCGCTAACATATAAAACTTTGTTATTTTCAGCCAAAGAATACGCATATTGTAATAATAATGTACTTTTACCAACTCCAGGCTGCCCAGCAATAAGATTTACACTACCAATAACCAGCCCCCCGCCCATAACATCATCAATTTCAGGTATATTACTCGTTAGCCTTTTGACATCTTTGTTTATTAGATTACCAACGACATCAGATTTAAGTTTCTTACCATTAACGCCTGAGCTAATAATATCGCCGGCCTGTAAGACCTCCTCTATAGTGCTCCAACTTTGGCATTGACCACATTTACCACTCCAAGAACTAGATACGGCGCCGCACTGGCTACATACAAATTTTGCGGGTTGTTTCTTGGCCATTATTATCAATTCCCCTTTATGGTGCTTAGATTACTGTTTAATTGGTTTGATAAATCATCAAATACTAAAGCATCTTGATTCCTAGTAGCAATCAGCTGATTATACTGGGTAATTAGATCTTGGGTTGTATTAACTAGGAAATTATAGTCATTCACTAATTTATTGAACCCCGGAACATCTGCGTTATATTGTTCAATTGACTTATTTGCAAGCAACGACTGCATGGTTGATCTTTGTATATTGATAAGTGTCTGGTTTGAGTTTAATTTATTTTGATTCGCATCAATCTGGCTTTTAAGAGCTGCTAGCTTCTGATCAGCATCTTTAACCTTGTTCTGATATTTCAAAAATATCGACTTATAGCCAGCAGAGTAGTTCACTATTGCCATCCTATTATTAAAATATTTAGCATAGTACTCGTTAAGCCCTTGTGGTAGATTTGCGATTTCTGTTCCGAAAGTTGAGCTCATTTCATCTAGTACAGAATCAGGTTCTGTTTGCTGATAAATTGAAATCTCGCTTCTAATTGAAGGATCTTTGAGTTCTTGTTTATAGTACTGGGTCAACATGTCGCCCACGCGTTTCTTTTCGGAAGCAGAAAGTCTTGCCCAAATACAATGCAGGACCTCATGAGCCGCAGTTACCTGCTCTACTCCATTGAGTTCAGGATTATCTACTTTGAATAAAAATATCCCTTTTTGATCAGGATGATAACAACCCAATATGGTAGATATACTACTTGCACTATTAGGGCATTGATTTCTAAATTCAGAACCGGCAATAAGAACTGGGCGATTTAAATAGAATAACTTTCTGGTGTAGCTGTTCATTGTAGCCTGATCGGCAAGTGTCTTAATCTTTGATGGTGGATTGTAATTAAGCAGCTTCGCCCAATCACTTATATTTTGAGATTGCCAAAACAAAACCCCTGCAATAAGAACAAAGAAAATAAAGATTGGGAAAGATATTCTTCTTTGTCTTGTCATTAATTAAATTATATCACTAGAGAACTGCTTTAGAAGTCTCATTAACAACTGAGTATGTTAATTCGTCCTTCTTAACACCAACCCTGAGAAGGTCGCCTTTATTGATACTGTTATTGAGAATTAAATCAGCGATTTCATTTTCTAATGTTTCCTGGATGAGTCTTCTTAAAGGTCTTACTCCGTTGTGGGCATCATATCCTTTATTGAGCAAATAATCTTTTGCGGATTTGGATAAATTGATTCCTATAACTTTTTTCGAAAGTCTTGAGGCTAATTCTTCAATCTGCAAATCGATAACTTTATAAATATCTTTTTTAGTTAAAGCTCTGAAAACTATAGATTTGTCTATTCTATTGAGGAGTTCTGGTCTTAAAAGCTTCTTAAGTTCATCCTTAACCTGGCTACTATTTTCAGAATGTAGTTTATCTAGATCACTAATTTCGGAATTTTTCGAAGCTCTGAAGCCCAAACTTACTTCTTTTTGAAGCTTAGCTGCACCTATGTTCGATGTCATTATTATTATGGTATTAGTAAAGTCAATTTTTCTTCCTTTGGCGTCAGATAAATAACCATCTTCTAAAATTTGAAGTAGCATATTGAATACATCCGGATGAGCTTTTTCTATTTCATCAAAAAGTACGAGACTATAGGGTTGTCTCCTAATCTTATCTGTTAGCTGACCGCCATCATCATAGCCAACATAACCGGCAGGCGCTCCAACTAGACGACTAACAGTATGATGTTCTCCGAACTCACTCATATCAATCTTAACTAGGCTAGATTCGCTACCAAAGAATTCACGTGCTAAGACTCTAGCAAGTTCAGTTTTACCGACACCAGTAGGGCCTAGAAATATAAACGAACCTATTGGTCTTTTTCCGCTACCTATTCCAGCTCTGTTTCTTCGAATGGCTTTTGATACAGCAACAACCGCTTCATCCTGACCAATCAAATAATTGCCTATTGTCTTTTCTAGATTAAGTAAATACTTTGCTTCAGCCTTAATTACTTTATTGACCGGCACACCAGTTATTCGAGCAACGACATTAGCTATATCTTCACTAGATAAAACTAGTTTCTTATTATTGGCTATGCCGTCCTTCAAATTATTCAATTCTTCGATTATCTGACTAGCTCTTGTCTTTGCTCTAGCAGCTTTTTCGTAGTCCTCACCCTCTACAGCATCATCAATCCTAGCATTTATTAATTTCAATTCTTTCTGTAGTTTTCTAATCTCAGGTGAAGTTTTACTTTTCTCGACCTTAAGACTAGCAGAAGCTTCATCAAGTAAGTCTATAGCCTTATCTGGCATATATCTTTCGTTTATATAACGCTTTGCAAGGTTTACTGTATCGGCAAGGACCTCATCTGAAATAGATACTCCATGAAATTTTTCATAGTGTTTTTTTAGGCCCTTTAGAATTGAAAGAGTTTCGGCAGGAGTAGATTCAGGAACCATGATTGGTTGGAATCTTCGCTCTAGCGCCGCATCCTTCTCAATATGTTTAGAGTATTCACCCGTAGTGGTTGCGCCAATAACTTGAATCCTACCTCTAGCAAGAGCTGGCTTTAGTATATTGCCTGCATCCATAGCACCTTCAGCTGCACCGGCACCTACTATTAGATGTAACTCATCAATAAAAATAATTACATTATTATTGTCTTCAAGTTCTTTCATAACTTTTTTGAGTCTCTCTTCGAACTCACCACGATACTTAGTCCCAGCAATCATGCCAGCTAAATCTAGCATTATGATTTTTTTCTCTAGTAATGTGTCTGGAACATCCTCGCTAACAATTCTTTGCGCGAGGCCTTCAACTATGGCAGTCTTACCAACTCCTGGCTCACCAATTAGCACAGGATTATTTTTGGTCCTTCTGTTTAGAATCGTTATAAGCCTCTTAATCTGATTGTCTCTACCAACGACTGGATCAAGTTCATTTTTTCTAGCCTTACTGGTTAAATCAGTACCGTAAAAATCTAGTATAGTTTTTCGAACGGTTTTAGTCCTTCTAGGAATATCGTCTGAAGATTCCCGAGCTCCCAAATCATCACTTTGTCTGCTAAGGAAACTTTCTATGTCTCCAGTTAAGCTATCGATATCTACTTTTAATTCTTTTAGCAGTACTGTCGCTCTGGAGTTTTTTTGACTTAATATACTGTATACAATGTGCTCGGTGCCACAAAAATCTTGATCATAGTCCTGGGTGATATCATAGGCGTTCTTTAAAGTAAGCTTAGCTGTTTCGCTAAGGCCCTTTGCACCCATATTTATAACTAGAGTTTTTGGAGTAAGATTTAAAGCCAATCTAGCCTGATCAAGAGTAATTCCAGCTTCTTCAAGAATCTTTGCACCCATTGAATTTTGTTGTGCAAGCACACCAAGCAAAAGATGTTCCGTGCCAATATAAGCACTGCCGAGATTCCTAGCGATTGCATCGGCATGCTTTAAACTCGAAAGTGCATTATTTGTCAGATGGTTTAAAAATTCTTGGAAATCTGGAGATTGGGGCATCATATCAATTTATCTCCGTTAGATGTTTGCTAATTTTCATAGTCATATATCTATGATAGCGCTACTGGCACTCTCAAGTCAAGAGCGCCAATTTATAAATTATTTAACTTCTGGTTCGTCGCCGTGCTCTTCAATTGCACTAAGTAATGAGTTCTCAAGTTCTGACTTTTTCTTAAGTTTAGGGGCACTTAACTTAACAGATTCAGTTTTTGGTTCTACAATTTTAGCTTCAACTTTTTCAGCTCCAATAGAATCTGATTGTTCTTGCTCAATATCTAATTCGTAACCGGTCAATTTACTAGCTAATCTAACATTTTGGCCGCCCTTACCAATAGCTATTGAAAGCTGATCTTCAGGAACTATAACTCTAGCTTTCTTATTATTAATATCCAGGATAACTTTTGTCACTTTAGTAGGACTTAAAGCATTTGTTATGTAGGTAATTGGTTCTTCATCCCAGACAACGATATCAATTTTTTCTTGGTCGCTGATTTCACCCATAACTGCATTTACTCTTGTTCCGTGACCACCAACAAATGTTCCAACTGGATCAACACCTGGAACAGTTGAGCTAACAGCTATCTTGCTTCTAACACCAGATTCCCTTGCGATGTCTTTAATCTCAACAGCGCCGCTTTCCATTTCAGGAACTTCACCCCTGAATAGGAATTCTATAAATTCAGTATTGCCACGGGAGACTACTAACTGTGGTCCTCTGAAGCCTCGTTCAACGTCTTTCAAGTAAACCTTTAATCTTTGGCCAGGGTAGTATCTTTCACCTTGGATCTGTTCGCTCTTTGGCATAATAGCTTGGGCTTTACCAACATCTACTCTCACAATGTTACCTTCAACTCTTGCAACAAGACCATTAATTACTGTACCGATTTTATCTTCATACTCACTAACTATGATTTCTCTTTCAGATTCTCGTAATCTCTGTAGGATAACTTGCTTCGCAGTTTGCGCAGCAACTCGACCGAAAGTTTTAATATTTTCGTGAACTTCAATAGAATCACCAACTTTTATGTTCTTTTGCATTACCGATGCATCACCTAGACTAATCTCGTAAGCAGGGTTTTCTACTGCATCTACGACAATCTTTGTAATATAGGCATCCACATCACCATTATTAAGATTCATTGAAATTTTTACTTCCTGTTCCCTATCTCCATAATCTCTACGATATGCAGCAGCCAAGGCCTGTTCAACAACTTCCTGTACTGTTTCTTCTGGTAAATTCTTTTCTTCAGCAATAGTTCGAATAGCTATAGCCAATTGCTTCATGTCTAATTCCATGACTTCTCCTTGTTTTTAAATGAAAAAATCCGACCTAGCGGCCGGAACATGTTCTAATTATATATCAGAATAGCTGGGCACGCAACTTGGCATGATAATATAGTATGAATGAGCGGAAAAGTAACAAGACTATTTAATGATTTTAAGCCCAGTAAATATACCTTACTGATATCCGTTAACCCTAAACAACTCCAATTCAAGGGTACGGTTACTATCAAAGGTAAAAAAACAGGCCGTCCTTCACAGAGATTAACCTTTCACCAAAGCGATCTCAAATTTAGTTCTGCTTCTATAACTAAGCACGATAAAAAGGGTGATCATGAAATTGAAATTAGCCGAATCAATACTCACGGCAAAAGTCAGGAAGTTAGACTACATTCTGAACAGATGATTTATGGTGGTGAATATACAGTAATCATGGAGTTCTATGGTGACATCACAAAGCCAATGAACGGTATTTACCCTTGCTATCCAGACAAAAGTTCGGAAGAAGACATTATTATTGCAACTCAATTTGAAAGTCATCATGCACGCGAAGCCTTTCCATGTATTGATGAGCCCGAAGCAAAAGCTATATTCGATTTAACAATATTAAGTCCTGAAGGCCAGGAAGTAATATCTAACACGAAGATCAAGAAGCAGACCAAATTAGATGGCCAGCTAAAGACTGAATTTTTTGACACACCAGTTATGTCAACTTATTTACTGGCATTTATAGTAGGAAAACTAGAACATAAATCCCTAAAGACAAAAGATGGTGTTGAAGTTAGAACTTACGCTACAAAAAACAATATAGAACATACTATATTTGCACTTGAAACAGCAGTTAAGTGTCTAGATTACTATAACGATTTCTTTGGAATCCCCTACCCTCTTGAAAAATCTGACCTAATTGCACTTCCGGATTTTGCGGCTGGAGCTATGGAAAATTGGGGCTGTATAACATTCCGAGAACATGGACTGCTGGTTGACAGTGAAAATACTAGTATCTTTACAAAGCAATATGTCGCTATAGTTGTAGCCCACGAACTTGCACATCAATGGTTCGGCAATTTGGTCACAATGAAATGGTGGAATGACTTATGGCTAAATGAGGGATTCGCTAGCTGGATTGAGCACCTAGCGGTTAATCACATTTTCCCAGAATGGCACATTTGGACTCAGTTCACTGTTGACGAAACAATGCCAGCCCTTAAACTTGATGCACTAGATAATACTCATCCAATTGAAGCCGTAATTAAGCACCCTGATGAAATTAGAACTATATTCGATCTTATTAGCTACAACAAAGGTGCATCCATTATTCACATGCTCAATAAATATCTCGGCGACGATAATTTCAGAGATGGCTTAAGGCTGTACTTAAAGAAGCATGAATATAAGAATACCGTAACCGATGATCTTTGGAACGCCCTCGAAGAGGTATCTAAAAAACCCGTTAAGGAATTTATGAACGCCTGGACATCAAAACCTGGCTTCCCACTGGTATCGGCTGAAATAAGTGAAGATAAAATCAAACTAAATCAGAAAAGATTCTTTTTGCACCCTAAAGCTGAAGATAAAAATAAAACAGTTTGGCCAATTCCACTTTTAGATGGAACTGATGCGCATACCATTTTCGATAAACATGAAATGACATTCGATAATACTAATTCATCATTCATAAAATTAAATAATGGTCAGACCGGTTTCTATAGAGTTGCTTACGATAAAAAGCATCTTATTAAGTTAGCTGATTTAATATCCTCTGGTGAGATACTACCACTAGATAGACTAGGAATATTAAGCGATACTTTTGAGACAGTTAAGTCTGGTGCACATAATGCAAACACCCTTTTAGATTTATTGATGAGCTTTTCAAAGGAAAGTAATGCTGCGGTTTGGGACATCATTGCAGATATTCTAGGAACCATCAAAAAAGTAATGGACAACGATGATATTAGAAATAATATGAAGCCTTTTGTAAAGAAAATAACCAAAGAGGAGCTATCTAGACTTTCATGGGATGAAAAGGATGACGAAGATTATCTAGATCAAATTCTCAGACCAACCATATTAGGACTTTCCGCTTCAGCCGACGACAAAGATACTATAGATGAAATAAATAAAAGATTTAGTAGCGCTAAAAAGAGCGAAGATATCCATCCAAATATTAGATCAATAATTTATGGAACAATTGCTAGAAAAGGCTCTTCAAAAGAATATGATAAACTCCTAAAATTCTATAAAGAAAGTGAATCCAGTGAAGACAGAGTTGTTATTGCAATGGCACTATGTAGCTTCGAAAATGAAGAACAAATCAATAAATCTTTGAGCATGATTAATTCTGATCAGGTGAGACTCCAGGACGTTGGCCACTGGATTGCATATAGCTTTTCCAACAGATTTGCAAAAAGGCAAACCTGGGAGTGGATGAAAGATAATTGGGAATGGCTCGAAACTAATCTAGGAAAAGATATGAGTTTCAATAGGCTTCCAGTTTATGCGGCCAATTCAACTACAAGTAAAGAGTTCCTAGAAGAATTTAGGGCTTATTTCAATAAAGTAAGTAGTCCATCACTAGACAGATCAATCAAGCAAGGAATTGAAATTCTAGAATGGCATATTGATTGGCAGACACGAGATCTAAAAAGCTTAGTAGAGTATTTCAGGAAATTGAAGACATAGGCTTAAAGCTTTTTCTGTGAATATCAGTTAGACCAAGCTTATTGAGAGCTTCTAGATGTTGCTTAGTTCCGTAACCGACATTCTTCTCGAAACCATATCCCGGATACACCAAAGACTTATCAGCCATAAAATTATCTCTAGCCACTTTTGCAATTATTGATGCGGCACTAACTGATGGGATAAGCAAATCAGCCTTTATGAGCGTTTCAACGTTTTCATATTTTTTAAGAAAGTTATAATTACCATCAATAATAATTTTTTCGTATTCTACGCTAATCTTTTCAATGGCACGTTGCATAGCTAAAGAGACAGATTTTGTGAGTCCCAATATATCGATTTCATCGGCTGTTACCCAACCAATCCCGTACCCACCAGCAGTCTGTAAAATTTCATCAGACAATTTGGATCTTTTTTTTGCCGAAATAAGCTTAGAGTCAGTGAGCCCTTCAATCGGGCTATTAAGAAGTACAGCGGCAGCAACTAATGGACCGGCCCATGAGCCTCTACCCACTTCATCAATACCAACAATTAGATCCATAATCTCAGTATAGATGGTTCTTTAAATTAAAAAGCAAAAAAAATATTTTTATAGATACATGATTATAGGATTATGCATCTATGGCTTTACAAACAAATACAATAAAACAAAGATCAAGAATCCAGAAAAAACAACACTTCCAATATTGATGTATATAAGATCATTAGCATTTTCTTTTTTTCTATTACTTATAGCGGTGAAAATTACAGACAAAATAAGGAACAATATTCCTATAAATACCTTTAGAAAATTATAAATAGCATCACCTAATCCTGAGAATTCAGTATGTGGGTCATTATAAATAACATGCTTGTTTTGCATATACTG